>USCW01000005.1 GCA_900553315.1 uncultured Eubacteriales bacterium | reverse complement strand
TCGATTCAAAGTTGGTGTATTAAGATTAAATGAAAATGGAATCCAATTTTCATAGTCTGTTCTATTTTCTAATACATCATAATTTTGATTATGACATATTTCTATCGAAACTTTAATGTTTCTTTCTTGAGAATACAAAACTGCCATATCAAATCCTCCTTATCTCAAAATAGGTAGTGAAGAAAATCCGCCATTATTGTTCAACATTCGTACAACATCACTCCATGTCTTTAGCGATTTTGTATTTCCCCCAACCGTTGTGATAATTTTCCCTTCGTTGTTATAGATAACAACATCATAATATCCTCCCGTTTTTTTAGCATATACTGTTCTTCCACCAGGCTGATATACTTTCTGACTGTAGTTTTTTGTAATATCCTCTATTTTTTCTTTTGTAAATCCTCTTTCATTCTTTCTCTTTTCTCCGTGTTTTGTATCTTTTTTATCATCGTCATCTCTGTGATCATTAGGATTAGGCGCATTACTTCCTGCCACACTTGTCACATATGAAGATGGAACAGGAGTAGTTTTGGGTGTAGGTGCAGGCCCGCAAAGTGAATTCGAAGCAAGGATATGATCTCGTTCCTGTAACCGTTCAGCTTCTTGCTTTTTCTTCTCGTTTTGTTTTTCCTGACTCCTCAATTTGTCAATAGACGAATTTTTGCGTACCCCATAATTATTATTTGCTTTCTGTGCTCCAGAAACTATACCCCCAAATAATCAATCCTGCACCGATTAGTGTACCTTTAATCACCTTAGTGCCGTCCTTTCGTACTTCCGTACTGGACAATTCGTGGTGCAGCAAGAGAGATTTTTGTTCTCGACCTGCGGTATCAAAAAAGGGACAACCTTTTCCGCTGTCCCCATTATATCATATGTTTCATCCTTCGTGGTGACCACAGGCATGATTATCTTATATGCCTATTGTATAGCTTGCTTCTTACTGTAAGCATCGCGATGGCATCCCTGCTGATGCAAATCCTTAAACCAATGGAGAATCTGCCTCACGGTTGGCTCCCAATAGCCAAAGCCATGCCCACCCGGCGCTGTTGCGAATGTTACAGGCAGCTGATATGCCTCGCAAAAGCGTTTAAAGGGTATGTACTGCACCTGATAGCGCACGTCCTGCTCGCCGTAATGAAACAGGAGGGGCGGCAGGTTTATACCCGCTTGCTGCTGCGCAACGCCCAGTTCAAGCAGCGTTCGGTCATCATGAGGCTTTCTTCCGCCGCTGCCATAAGCAAACTGTACGCTCTGTCGAAGGTGATTTTCATAAGCCGGATTGTCCTTTTCGCAAAAGGGCTGCGTCAGATCCGGCAGTGCGCTCATGGCGGCGGCGGCACAGTAGCGATGCGGATAACGCCAAGCCATGCGGATCGCACCCGTACCGCCCATACTCAGGCCAGCAATGAAGCGATCCTGTGGCCGATCGGAAATGGGCAGCAATGCTTCCATTGCGGCAGGCAGTTCTTCTGCAATGAAAGTCTCCATTTGCAGACCGCCCGGTATATTCATGTACCAGGTGTTATAGCCATGGGGCATGACGATGGCAAAACCAGTTTCCGCAGCAAAACGTTCAATAGGGATCATATTGGTCCAATCTGTATAATCGCCGGTGAATCCATGAAGCAGATAGACTACTGGAAAGCGAGTCGCAGCATCGAACGCCTGCTTGTGCGGTATGCCATCGTTTCGTTGTTTTGGGTATTCGGGCAGTACAACACGTATCTCCGTGCGAAATTGCAGGCTCCGTGCATAGAGGTTCAGTTGAACGGTACTCATCTGATCCACCTCATCCTTTCACACCTGCGCCCAGCTGCATGCCGCTCAGGAAATATTTCTGACACGTCAGGTAAATGATAAACGTTGGAATTATCGCCATGGTACAAGCAGCTAAAAAGCGCTCGGGGTTCGCGCCAAAGCTGTTTTTCAGCATCTGGATACTGGGTGTAATGGTAGAACGCGTGGGCGTCGTAATGGCAATGGAGGGCCAGAGGAAATCATTCCAGCTGGCATTGAAGATAAACAGCACAAGCACAAGCAGCACAGGCTTGAGCATAGGCAGGATGATACGGGCATAGATGTACAGCTCGCCCGCACCATCGATACGTGCCGCCTCATCAAAAGCTCGAGGAATCCCTTTCATAAAATTGCGCACCAGAAAAATGTAGAAGATATTTGCAAGCATAGGAGCAATGATGCTAGGCAAATGATCGATCCACCCCAGCAGCTTGTAAATGTTATACTGCGGTACCAGTGCAACAACGTTCGGAATGGTGCTGAGACTGAAAATAACCCAGAACAGCGAATCGCTGCCTTTGAAAGGAAGCCGCTCAAAGGCATAAGCCGCCGTAGTGCTGATGAACAGCGTACCACAAATGTTCACTGCACATACAATCAGCGTATTGCGAAGTACGGCGAAGAAAGGAAGACCGTTATAGTTCAGTACATCCTGATAATTGGTTGTGACCCATTGCAGTGGGAAAATATTATGGAGCTTGACAAATTTCTTGACCTCCAGCGTGCTTTTAAAGCTGGTCAGCACCGTCATGACAAGCGGGAGAATCCATAAGATGGCGATTACAAGCAGCACAAGGCTCAAAATCAGCTTGCCGGCATCTGCTTTTTTAAGTCTCTTCGCATTCTTCATCTTTATGCCTCTCCTTTCAGCTGTTTTCACGCATCAGCCTGATCTGGATCATGCTGACAGCAATAATAATGATACCCAGCAGTAGCGACAGAGTACTGGCCATGCCAGGATTTGCACCATAGTTGCCAAAGCCGAGCTGCTTGATGCACTGCATCAGCATCATGTTCGACTTATGCGTAAATCCATTAACTGTTTCGATAATGATGCCGCCGCCATTAAACATATCTGGCTGACCCCAGACATTGAATTCTGCAATCAGAGTGGTTGCCAGCGTGTAGCTCAGTGGGTAGCGAATGCTGGGAATAGTAATGTGCAGAAAGCGCTGCCAAACGTTTGCGCCATCCATCTGAGAGGACTCAATAATTTCCTCTGGGATGCCTGCCAGCGCCGACTGGTAGATTACCATGTTGCCGCCGCAGCCCCACCACACCGAGATCCAGATAATAGCAATCCAGTTGAAGGGAATGGTATTTGTCCAACTGAACTTCCCCAGTCCCAACATAGCGTTGATCAGTCCATAGTTTGTGTCAAACATATAGGACCAGCTGCACATGACAACGCTCAGGCTCATCAAGCTAGGCAGAAAATAGATTGCCTGGAAAAACTTGTGGCCGTGGCAGTGTGTATTGATGGCAAAAGCCAAAAGCAACGGAATCAAAATGCGCAGGGGAACGCAAAAGAGAACGAACAGCAGTGTATTTTTCAGCCCCCAGCGCAGCTCCCAATAGTATTGCGAGCTGCTGTCAAACAGGCAGGCTCGCAGATTATCAAAGCCGACCCACTCGGGCGCATCGCCCAGGTTCCATCGCGTAAATGCAGCATAAATGCCCGTTAAGGCGGGAATGAGATTGAAGCATAAAAAGGTAATCAACAAAGGCAAAAGAAACAACAGGGATGCACGCATCCGCCTGCGTTGGTTTAAGTGACCTTGCATTCGTAACGCACCTCCATCGCGGAGCTTACCTAATTATGAAGAAGGGGCAGGCGGCGCAATACCGCCTGCCCCAAGGATTGACTTACTTCATGCCGTTGATTGCTTCCTGGCACTGCGCCTGGATGGCTTCCACATATTCGTCAGGCGTAATGTATCCATACACCGCCTGGAAGCCCAGCTTGTCAAAGACCGTGGTAAAGGCACCGGAATAAGGATGATACGCTACCCAGGTCTCGGTGCCGTTGATCATTGCACCAGACTGCGGAAGTGCCTTGAATTCTTCGCTTTCTGCAGTAGCCTTTGCCATGACGATTGCGCCGGATTTTGCCCATTCCATGGCGTTCTCACGCAGATACTCCATGAAGCGCAGCGTAGCTGTGCGCTCTGCATCAGTCACATTGCGATGCATCTTCACGATGCACTCAGTCGCGCCCCAGTTAAAGGTATGCTCTGCACTCTTCTGCACAGAGGGCATCATCTGGAAGTTCAGTCCATATTCCTGCACGGCGCTTAGGTTCCAGGTGCCGCCGGTGGCGAAAATCAATTCTTCCAGTGCAAACATGCCCATCACATCGTCGCCGTCCTGCTGGGTAACGCCCTTGTCATACAGGCCTTTCCACAGATTCACAGCCTCCAGTAGCGCGGTCTTGTCAATGGTTACCACGTTATCGGGATCGCCATCCTGACGATAGGTTCCGCCGCACTGCTCGTAAGCGTTAATCATGTCATTGCGGCCCCAGCTGCCGCCCAGCAGCTTCACATCCGTCACACCGTCGGCAATCATGCGGTCCGCGATGGTATACAGTTCATCCCATGTGATGATACCGTCGGCAATCTCATCGGGGCAGTACTGCGCCGCCAGATCCAGGTTGCAGTAGGTTACCACGGTAGGTGCGCAGAAGGGGATGCCATAGCGCACACCATCCACCTTGCCTGCATCATTGCTCAGATACAGATCCTCGCTGAAGTTGCCGTAGCCAGTCAGGAAATCATCTAGCGGGTCCAAAATGCCCTGCTTGGCAAAGGAAGGAATGTTATAGCTGTGCATGATCGCTGCAACAGGCGCGGCATTGTCATCACCCGCAACCAGTGCCATCTTTGTATACATCTCCTCCGCATTGATGGCAACATGGTTGATGTGGACATCCGGATTTGCTTCATTAAAAGTGTCCACTACCCCTTGAATGATGCGGAAATCATCGCCGGTATAGATCGACCAGAAGTTGATCTCCGTCACTTCCTCTGCTGACGCACCTGCCAGAAGCAGACTGAACAGCATGGCCACGGTGAGAACGATCGAAAGCATTTTCTTCATAGGAAATCCTCCTTTTCTATTTTAACCATGTTGCGCATGGCTAAGCCCTGCAAACGATACAGCGGTTCTGTTGAAGTTCGTCATGTATTTCATGGTTAAATATTATCCTTTTTGAGCAAAATTAGCAATACGAAAATCAATTGTATAATTGACTTTTTCTATTGCATTTGCTACGATGGTGCAGGAGGTGCATATCCATGGCCCATGTACTTGAAGCCCAGTATAACTGGCCTGTCCCAGCCGGAACGACCCTGGACCGCACAAGCGAACGGCTTAATGCTTGGATTTTTGCGCAATACCTAAATGACTCTATTCAGCTTTTTCTGGACGATCAGCTTTTAGACATAACGCCTGGCTGCTTTTTGATTGTGTTGCCAAATACCAGTCACCGCTATACCTGTAAGCAGATGCTTCGCCATAACTGGATGCACTTAGAAGGCGACGTGGATCAATTACTGCAGCGCTATCAGCTGGAAGCCAATAAAATCTATGTGCCGCATGAGCCTGAAATTCTCTCCAGCCTGTTTCGAACATTGTCCCTGACGCATCACGGTCGTGGACGTTTTCGGCAGGAATACATGGATTTGAAGGCCGAGGAAATCTTAGCCAGCCTTGCCATGCAGCTAGACCTGTCTCCTGACATCAGAGAAATGAGCCATGACCGCATCAATATGCTTCACGAGCTACGTAGTGAATTGCTGGAACATCCTGAGCAGGATTGGAGCGTGGACCGAATGGCGCAACGACTCTACCTCAGTGAGTCCTTCTTTTATGTCATCTATAAGCAGTGCTTTGGCGTATCCCCGGCGCATGATCTGCAAATGATCCGCATTGAACGGGCCTGCTATCTGCTCAGGGACGGCATATCTGTCACGGAGACCAGCAGCCTGTGCGGCTTCAGTAATATTTCTAATTTCATTCGCCAATTCAAAAAAGTTATGGGCGTTACACCAACAGCGTATCAAAAATAAGGTTTTAGTGACACGCGATTACGCATCGGCAACAGCATAGTTGGTTAATTGACAGAAACTTCGTGCCATGTATTATCCAACTGGTACTATCCTGCGCAACTCAAGCTTGCCTACCATTGCAATAATGGCGGCGTTTTCTTTCTCCTGCACGCCCTGCTCCAATGCCTGTACATCTGCCATGAGCTTTTCCAGCCGCGCATGTTTCTGGTCACGCAGTTGGCGGCGACATTCCAAATTCCTTTTTATGTTATCCATTCTGAAAATATTTCCTTGCTCTTTTCGTTTTTTATGAGACGGGCGTGACGATTTTGTATAAAAAGCTATGATAGAACCTGGCCTCGGTTCAGCGAGCAGGACAAGTGGCTAGCCACATTGCAAAAACTGCTTGTTGGGCACATCCCAATCCCTACAAAATGTGAAAGTATCCTTTCGCAGCTGCACGTAGCAGACTGTCAAAGTAGCCAGATTGCGAGTTTGTAATCTGGCTACTTATACGATAGAAAGGGAGAAAAAAGTAAGCGCAACCACTTGTGGATCGCGAGTTTTTTCAAATTCATCGCGGCAAATCTGAGCTTGACCCAGGCGGTAACCGCGGGCAGCCCGCGATATGGTATATAACGCATATAAAAAGACCGCCTGCGTCCCTGCGTGCAAGCAGAGATACAGGCGGTCTTCTTAATTTAGCTTACTTCAGCTCCGCAGACGCTTACTCAGCGTAGGTGCAGTGCATGAAATACTTGTAGCCCAGGGGGTTGGAGTAGAAGCCCTGCACGCTGTCATCCAGCATATAGATGTCGGTGTAGAAGTACAGGGGAGTCAGGCAGCCGGTGCTCATCAGCATGTCCTCAGCAATGTGCATCATGGCATAGCGAGCATCCTTGTCAGTGCAGCTCTTGATGGAAGAGATCAGCACGTCATAGGTTTCGGCCCAGGTGCCATTCTCAACCTTCACGTCGTAGCCATAGGGGGTCAGATCCAGGCTGTACATCGCCAGATCAGCGTTCGCACCCTTGCCGAACTGCACATCGTTGTTGCCGGAAGCGGTCACCCACATATCCAGGAAGCAGATAGGATCGTTGTAGTCCGCCACCCAGCCGTTACGGGCGATGCTGTAGTCGCCGGCCTTACGGGTGTTCAGGAAGGTGTTCCACTCCTGGTTGACCAGGTTCATGGTGATGCCAACGCCCGCCAGCGCGCCCTGCAGATACTCACCGATGGTCTTGTGGTTCTCGTTGGTGTTGTACAGGTAGGTCAGGGTCGGGAAGTTGGTGAACATACCGGTAGCCTCGTCGTAAGCGTAGTACTTCTTCAAGGTCTCCACAGCGCTGTTCCAGTTGTCCATGTAGGCGTCCTCGGACACGTTGTAGTAGCCGTCAAAGCCCTCGTTGTGACCCGCATTCTGATAGAACTCGGAGCCGTCCGCGTCGGTCATGCCCATGGCCACGAAGGAGGAAGCAGGCACCTGACCGGCCTGGGCGATCTCGGTGACGATGTAGTTGCGGTCGAGCAGCAGCGCGACGGCGCGGCGGATCTCAGCCTCAGCCTGCGCAGCCTCCACGCCGGTCAGCTCGGTGTCGGCGGGCAGAATGTTTTCGTTGATGTTCCAGCAGACGTAGTAGGTGCCGATCTGGCCCGCCACCACAAACTCGGTGGGATACTGCTCCTTCAGGGAAGCAATCTCAGAGGTGGGCACGTCGTCGATCAGCTGCCAGTCGCCGTTCTGGAAGTTCGCCAGCATGTTGTTTGCATCATCGGACAGATAGAAGTCGATCTCGTCCATGGTGATGGTGTCCGCGGCGAAGTAGGCGGCGTTCTTGGTCAGGGTGATCTTGCTGTTGTGGTCCCAGCCGGTCATGGTGTACGGGCCGTTGGACACATAGGTGGAGGGATCGGTGGCCCAGGCTTCGTTGGCAACCACGTCCTCACGGACAGGGAAGAACGCCGGGAAGGCCAGCAGTTCATTCCAGTAAGGCAGCGCGTTGTTCAGGGTCACGACCAGGGTCTTCTCGTCGGTGGCTTCCACAGCCAGCTCGTCCGGATAGCCCTTCACGCCCTCAAACATGTAGCCGTAGTCCGCACCCAGCGCGGTAGAAGCCGCACGCTTCCAGGCGAACTCAAAGTCCTTGGCGGTCAGCGCCTGACCATCGGACCAGGTGAGGCCGTCCTTCAGGGTGTAGGTATACGTCATGGTGCCGTCTTCGTTGGCAACAGGCTCAGGCAGCTCGGTCGCGCACTCGGCATCGATCTCCAGCTTGCCTTCCGCGTTCTGCGCCCAGGTCGCCAGACCGGAGAACAGGTGAGAGGTCACGGTCGCGCCGTCAACAGCGGAGTTGAGGGCGGGATCCAGGGTGTCCGGTTCGGAGGCCAGGCACACCGCAATGCTCGTCTTGGCTTCTTCAGCCGTCGCAGCCATCGCGCAGGAGAGCGCCATGACCAGCGCCATCATGAGAGCAACCAGTTTCTTCATCGTAATTCCTCCCTTTTCAGGATGTGTGTATCAAAAATGCGGTTTCCGCATTCTTGAGCAAATGAAAGCGCCTGCTCAGTTGATCTCCTTGACCCGGTGGCAGGCCACAAAGTGTCCCTTCTCCACTTCCTCAAACGGCGGCATGGACTGGGCGCAGGCCTCCGTCGCATAGCGGCAGCGGGTACGGAAGGGGCAGCCCGAGGGGGCGTTCAGCGGGCTGGGAATGTCGCCCGTCAGCACAATGCGCTTGTTGGCCCGGGCCATTTTCGGGTCGGGCAGCGGCACGGCGGACAGCAGGGACTGGGAATAGGGGTGCAGCGGGTGGTTGTAAATTTCCTCCGCGTCCGCCAGCTCCACCATCTTGCCCAGATACATCACCGCAATGCGGTCGGAGATGTGGCGCACCACCAGCAGGTCGTGGGCGATGAACAGATACGTCAGTCCCAGCTTGTCCTGCAGGTCATCAAACATATTGATGACCTGCGCCTGAATGGATACGTCCAGCGCCGAGACCGGCTCGTCGCAGACGATGAATTCGGGATTCACTGCCAGCGCCCGGGCAATGCCGATGCGCTGCCGCTGACCGCCGGAAAACTCATGGGCGTAGCGGGAGGCGTGCTCGCTGTTCAGACCCACATAGCCCAGCAGCTCCAGAATGCGATCCTCCCGCTCCTTTTTGGTCTTGTACAGGTGATGCACGTCCAGCGGCTCGCCCACAATGTCGGAGACCGTCATGCGGGGGTTCAGCGAAGAGTAGGGATCCTGAAACACCATGGTCGCCTTGGTGCGGAACTGCTGAATATCCTGTTTGGTCTTCAGCTGCTTGCCGTCGTACCAGATTTCACCCGCCGTGGGCTTGTACAGGTGCAGGATGGTGCGGCCCACCGTGGTTTTGCCGCAGCCGGATTCACCCACCAAACCCAGCGTTTCACCCTTGTTAATGGAGAAGGACACGTCGTCCACGGCCTTCAGGGGCTTGGTACGGAAAAAGCCCATATTGATGTCGAAATATTCCTTGAGGCCCTTCACCTCAAGCAGCGGCTTTTTTGCAGTCTGCTCAGACATGGGCTTCTGCCACCTCCTCCATGGTTTCGCCCTCCGCCAGGGCCTGCTTTACGTTCATCCAGCACGCGGCGTAATGGCAGTCGTTAATGACCATCCGATCGGGCCGCTGCTGCAGGCAGATTTTCATGGCGGCGTCGCACCGGGGTGCGAAGGGGCAGCCCTTGGGCATGTTCAGCAGGTCGATAGGCGTACCCGTAATGGGCTGGAGCCGTTGACCGTTGTTGGCTGCCGTGGGGATGGACCGTATCAGGCCCTTGGTGTATTCGTGGCGCGGGTTGTAGAAGATCTCGTCCGCCGTGCCCTGCTCACAGATGGAGCCGGCATACATGACGATGACCTCGTCGCACATCTGAGCCACCACGCCCAGGTCGTGAGTGATCATGATGATTGCCATGCCCAGTTGCTTTTGCAGGTCGCGCATCAAGTCAAGGATCTGCGCCTGAATGGTCACGTCCAGGGCGGTGGTAGGTTCGTCGGCAATCAGAATATCAGGCTCGCAGGCCAGCGCCATGGCGATCATCACGCGCTGGCGCATGCCGCCGGAAAGCTCATAGGGATACTGCTTCATCCGCTTTTCCGGCTCGTTGACGTTGACTAGGCGGAGCATTTCCAGCGCCCGCTCCTTGGCCTGCCGCCGGTTGCGCCCCGTGTGCAGCAGAATGGCCTCCATCAGCTGACGGCCCACGGTGTAGGTGGGGTTCAGCGAGGTCATGGGGTCCTGAAAAATGATGGACACCTTGTTGCCGCGCACCGTGCGCAGCAGCTTTTCATCCGCGCCCACCAGCTCCTGACCGTCCAGCTTCACGCTGCCGCTGACGATCTTGCCCGTGGGAGCCAGAATCTGCATGATGGAGTAGGCCGTCACGGACTTGCCGGAGCCACTTTCGCCCACAATGCCAAGCACCTTGCCGTGATCCAGCTGAAAGGATACGCCGTCCACAGCCTTGACCTCGCCCGCATCGGTGAAAAACGAGGTGTGCAGGTCTTTAACTTCCAACAGTGCCATTGCTTCGTCGCTCCTTTCGTCAGGCGTTCAGCTTGGGGTCGAAGGCATCGCGCAGACCGTCGCCAAACAGGTTCAGGGAGAGAACGATGAGGCAGATCACCATTGCCGGGATAATCAGACGGTAGGTGTAGGAGGAGATGCCATTCAGCGCGTCCGAGGCCAGGGAACCCAGCGAGGGCATGGGCGCGTTGACGCCTAGACCCAGGAAGGAAAGGAAGCTCTCGGTGAAAATGGCGCTGGGGATCTGCAGGGCCGTGGAGATGATGACCACGCTGATGCAGTTGGGCAGTAGGTGCTTTTTGATGATCCAGCGCCCGTTCGCGCCCGTGGCCTGGGCGGACAGCACGTATTCCTGCTCGCGCAGGGAAAGAATCTGACCGCGGATCAGCCGCGCCATGCCCACCCAGTACAGCAGGCCAAAGACAATGAACATGCTGATGATGTTGGAGCCGATTTTCTCCAGCACGGTGCCTTCCACATGCAGCACCTGTCCCAGCACCACGGACAGCAGGATGATGACCAGCATATCCGGCAGGGAGTAAATAATATCAACGATACGCATGATGGCCAGGTCGACCTTGCCGCCGAAATAGCCTGCGATAGAGCCGATACTCAAGCCGATGACTAGCACGATAATGCTGGCGAAGAAGCCCACCGCCAGAGAAATGCGGGTGCCGTACACCACACGGATGAAGTAATCACGTCCGTGCGCGTCCGTGCCGAAGATGTGCGGAAAAATGCTCTCGCCCGCTTCGATACGCTTCAGCTCTGTCTTGCCGTAGGTGAAAGGCGCAAGGTTGTTGTAGCTGCTGTCCACGGGACGACCCGGGGTCACGCCCAGCATCTTGTCATAGGAATAGGGCCAGACGTAGGGGATGATGATGGAAGCCAGCGTGATCAGCACAATGACGATCAGGCTGATGGTCGCCACCTTGTTTTTGAGCAGCCGCTTCACGCCATCCTTGAAGAAGGTCGTGGAGGGGCGCATGGTGGAGATATAGGCCTTTTCCTCTGCCGTGGCGGGCTGGAAAAGCTCCGGGTTCAGGTGCATGCTGAAGGGTTTATAGTTGTTACGCACGGGTTGCGCCTCCTTATTCGTAATCAATGCGGGGATCAACCACCTTGTAGAGCAGGTCGCTGATCAGGTTCATTATTACGATCAGGGAAGCCAGGAAAATAGTGGTTCCCATAATCATGGTGTAGTCACGGTTGGTAATGCTGGACACGAACTGGCGGCCGATGCCCGGCACGGCGAAGATCTGCTCCACCACCATGGAGCCGGTGACGATGAAGGCCAGCATGGGGCCGAAGTAGGTGATGACGGGAATCAGGGAGTTCTTCAGCGCATGCCCGAAGATGATCCGTTTGCCCGGCACGCCCTTGGCCCGAGCGGTGCGAATGTAATCCTGCCCCAGCACGTCCAGCATGGAGGAGCGAGTCAGCCGCGTGATGTAGGACATGGGATACAGCGCCAGGGTGATGATGGGCAGGATCAGGCCCCCGGCGGATGCGCCATTGGCGGGCAGCCAGCCCAGCCGCACCGAGAAGATGATGAGCAGAAACGAACCCATGATGAACGAGGGCATGGACACGAACGCAGTCGTGATGACCATGATGACCTTATCCAGCACCGTGTTGCGCCGCAGCGCCGCCACCGCCCCCAGCACAATGCCGCTCACCGCCGCACTGAACGCCGCAATCAGGCCTAGCCGGGCGCTGGTGCGCATGCCGTCCATGATGATGTCGATGACCTGCCGTCCGCGCTGCTTCAGGGAGGGGCCGAAATCGAACTTGGTCACGATGTCGCTCAGGTAAGTGGTGTACTGCTCAAACAGCGGCTTGTCCAGGCCGTATTTGGCCTCCAGCGCCGCCTGCGCCTCCTTCGAAATGGCCTTTTCACTGACGAAGGGGCCGCCGGGAATGGCATGCATCACAAAAAACGTCACCGTGATGACAATCCAGACCGTCAGGATTGCCAGCAGGATGCGCTTCAGGATGTAAAACGTCATCTTGGAATTCATTGCATTCGCCTCCGGGGGGCAGGCGCCGTGCAGCGGCTTGCCCGTACTACTTTCCCCGCGCGTCCTTGCGTCGGTGTCTGCTGACCCCTGGTCGGTGAGAGATGCTCAGCGAGGATGTTTTATTATGCTACAGCTTTTGACGGATTGCAATAGTAAAACTTGCAAAAGCTCTGCAAATTTTTGTATTTATTTTGTTTTTACATTAAATAAATGATGAAAATGCAGGAATTGGTATTTAAAAAATGCGTTTCACTGGAATAAATTTTATTCAAAGCATGGAGCTTCTCTTTAGACATATGTCTGCATACAGTAAAGCCCATTGCACATACCCACTGCACAATATAAAAATAAGTAAGTATTCTGACCATAAAAACAAGCGCCGTGCTATCTCAGCGTTTGCGTGTCAGGACAGATGGACTGCATGCGAACCTCTGAACAGGCACATGAAAAAAGCGCCTTCCTGCCTTCATTTTTGTTCCAGCAGAAAAGACGCTTCTCTCGATTTGCCATTCACTTGTTATCCTTGGGCAATACCGCACAATTCGTTGGCAGCGTAGGCGATGCCTTTTCCGCCATCTGCTGCTTGCAGATTTTTCGATTTACCTCCAGTAAACCTTCAAAATCTGCCATTGCATCTGACGAAAAATGCATTCGCCTCCGCACCAACTCATTTGTGCGGTATTGCCCTTGGTCTTTACTCCACATTCCGCTCCACCCGGTCATTGGGTGAAACCAGCAGATAATCGTCCCAGCAGGCGCGGGTATGATTACGGAAGCACACGCCGATCTCGCCCGTCTCATACCACTCCAAAATCACAGAGCGAATAGCGCTGCCGCGATAATTTTCCAGCGACGCCACGTTTACCTGAATGATGGGCTGATTGTCCACCGCAGCGATCTTGCGGTAGCAGTCCTTCCCCGCCCATACCGCATCGCCAATGTGTGCGTGACCGTAGAAATGAATGCGCTCCTGCGTGGGCAGGGGCAGGAAGCGGTCAAACAGCGGCGCAGCGCGATTTCCGCCTGCAAAGGAATAATGCGACAGCGTGATCAGCGGCTTGTCCAGCGCAGCCAGTTTGTCCCGCAGGGCCTGATAGTCTGCCTCGGTGTAGGGATATAGGCTCGCATCCCCGCGAATTTCGCCATGGGTGGTATACCAGCGCCCTGCGTGATCTGCATGGTCTGTCAAAAAGCACAGCACAAAGGGGCCAAGGTCTGCCGTATAGCACATGTCGCTGATGTCCGCCTGAGTGTGCCACTGGGGCTGCTTTTGCATGTATTCGAAGAAGGGCAGCTCCATGCGGGTCAGCGTCGCCTTATGCTCCGCGAAATAATCAAAGTCGTGGTTGCCCAGCACATAATACACCGGCGCATCCACCCGGGCAAACTGCTCCTGCTGCATGCGGGACATATCCATCAGAAATTCCATGTTGCCGCCTTCTACCGCATCGCCCAGGTAGCAGACTGCATCGCAGTGCAGACCCAACGAGACAAAATCGTCCGCAGCGCGGGTCATGCAGTGGGTCGCGCGATCCGGAAAGCGCTGCTGCAAGTCAGAGACGATCCAGACTCGCCGCACCGCCTTGGGCGAAGCGGCGGCAATGACTTGATCGAGTATCATAGCGTGCCTCCATTCGTAGGGTGATATGCCAGAAGGGAGGGGCCTCTTGCGAGGCCGCCTCCCTTGCAGGGACTTTTGTGGAAATTACTTGTGTGCATCGTAGTAGGACTGCCAGTAGCCTACATATTCATCAATGCCCAGGGTGCTGAGGGTCTTCAGGTGATCTTGCCATTCCGCCTCGGTGATGCCGTCTACGATGGCATGCGCCTTGAACTGGTTCAGGTAGTGATCAATATCCACCAGCAGCATGTTGCGTTCAGTTTCTTCCTCAGCGTCGCCGAAGCCGTTGGGAATGTTCTCCGCAGGAACGTATTTGGCATAGGCCTCGTTCGCGGTTACCTTCGCGGCGATACGGTCGGCATACTTTTCAGCCTGCGGGCCGCGGAAACGGGAGTACGCATATAGCGGGGCGCTGGGGCCGGTGCCGATGGTGCGACGAATCTGAGAGGAAGAGGAGCCTTCCGGCACGTTGTCGTTGAACAGCTCCCAGCGACCGTCGTCGGTGTAGCGCCAAATCACATTTTCAGGGCCGTAGTTCCACAGGTTCAGGATGTCGAGGTTGGAGTTAATGTAGTCGTACCACTTCACCAGCAGCTCAGGATTCTTGCAGTTCTTGGTGATGGTGAAGCCGTTCAACGTACCCTGGGGAGAGTTGGGCGAGGTCGCCTTGCTCCAGATGGGCGTGCCGTTAGGGCCAGTCACCGGCTCCAGATAAGCGAAATTCTGCACGTTGCTCTTCAGAATGATGTTGTCGATGTACCACTCCAGTACCAGACCGACGACGCAGGTCTCAGCGTTGCCCTTTGCCAGGAATTGCTGATAGTCCTCGGTGAAGTATTCCTGATTCATCAGCCCCTCAGCGTAGAGCTTGTGCAGCCACTGCAGGGCATCGTAGTAAGCGTCCTCCTGGGGCGTAAAGATGACCTTGCCATCCTGCACTCGGATGTGCTGGTTGTTTTCCAGCGTACCGAACAGACCGAACAGGAAATCCACGCGGGCCGCGTCACTGGAGGCGGACACCAGCAGCGGGATCTCATCCTTGATGTTGTTGCCGTTGGGGTCGCCATCACGGAAAGCCACAAGCACGTCATACAGCTCGTCAAGGGTGGTGGGGGTCTTCAGATTCAGCTGCTTCATCCAGGCCTGATTCAGCCACATTTCGCTCTGAATCTGGTTTTTCACATCTGCGTCGCCGGTGGGCAGCGAGTAGATGTCACCATCGCTCAGCGTCAGTGCGCCGCGCATGTCGGGCAGCGTCTCAAACATTTCCAGCACGTTGGGCGCATACTGGTCGATCAGGTCGCCCAGAGGGGTCAGCATATCCATGTTGCTCACCACGTCCACCCCGCCGATGAAGGCGTCGGGAAGGTCGCCGGAGGCAAAGGTCAGGTTGACCTTCTCCGTCCAGCCGGACGACGGCACCTCGATCCACTCGATGTGGATGCCGGTCTGCTTCTCGGTGTACTGAACGCATTCCTTTTCAGGCCAGGTGTTCTGGGACAGGTCCTCCTTGCGCACCATGATGCGGAAGGTCACAGGCTCCTCGGTCAGCGGAACCTGCACATCCACCGCAAGGGCAGGCATGGCGATGGACAGTGCCAGCACCAAGGCCAATAGCAGGGTCGAAAGTTTACGCATGAGATAACCTCCTTTTTCTTCTCTATGTCGTCAGGAAAAAACTTCCTGCGCATATCGTTTCCGAAAAAATTTGCAGGCGCTCAGCCCTTTACCGAGCCGATCATTACGCCCTTGACGAAATACTTCTGCACCAGCGGATAGATCATCAGCATGGGAACGGAAGCCACCACGATCACGCCATATTTCACCGTTGCGGCAATGCGCTGCATTTCCTGAATTGCATCCAGATCACCTATATCCGCCTGCACCATCTGGCTGCTGATGAGGATTTCCCGCAGAATGAGCTGCAAGGGATACTGCTCCTGACGGTTTAGATACACCAGCGCGTTGAAGTAGCCGTTCCACTGGGCCACCGCGTAATACAGCGCCAGCACCGCAATGATGGATTTTGAAAGCGGCACCACGATGCTTATAAAGAAGCGGCCGTTGCCGCAGCCGTCGATGGATGCGGCCTCGAACAGTTCCGGGGGAATATTGTTCGTGAAGAACGACCGGGCAATGATGATATTATATACCGACACACTGCCCAGCAGAATGACCACCCAGGGCGAACCCATCAGGCCAAGCTGCTTCACCACCAAATAAGTGGGAATCAGGCCGCCGTTGAAGTACATCGTGAAAACGTACAGCAACATCAATACCTTCCGGCCTGCCAGATCGTTGCGGGAAAAGCTGTAGCCCGCCATCACCGTGGTGGTCACGCCGATCAATGTGCTGCCGAGGGTATACAGAATGGAGTTGACATAGCCCGAACCAATGCGTGCGTCCTGCAAAATGCGCTGATAACCTACCATGGAAACATTCTTGGGCAGCAGAATGACCTGACCGCTGCTGATGGAGGTCGCGTCGCTGACGGAGGCGATGACCACGAAATACAGTGGATACAGCACAATGAGAAGCGCCAGCACCAGCAGAATGGTCGCTACAATATCAAAGCCCGTATCAAACCGCGTGCGGCGCATGGAACCATGCTTTTTCATACGCTTTTCCTCCCTTACAGCAGACTGGTGCCGGACAGCTTATCAGAGATCCAGTTCACCGACATCAGAATCACAAGGTTGACGACGTTGTTGAACAGGCCGATCGCCGTGGAATAGCTGTACTGCGCATTCAGCAGACCCACCTTGTACACATAGGTAGAGATGATCTCCGACACACTCAGGTTCAGGTCGTTCTGCATCAGGTAGACTTTTTCAAAGCCAATGCTCAACACATTGCCGGTGTTCATGATCAGCAGAATGATTGCCGTGGGCAGGATGGCTGGCACGTCAATGTGCCAAATACGCTGGAGCTTATTCGCTCCATCCACAATGGCGGCCTCATGCAGCTCCGGGCTGACGCCAGCCAGCGCCGCAATGTAAATGACGGAATTATAGCCCGTTCGCTGCCAGATGTGTGACCAGACATAAATATGTCGGAACAGTCCCGCTTCTGTCAGAAATGGTACCGGCTGTGCGCCTACCTTGCCTAGCACCTGATTGAAAATGCCGTTCTGGCTCATGAACACCATCATCATGCCGACCAGCACCACCGTGGAGATGAAGTGCGGTGCGTAGGTGACCATCTGCGTCACCTTGCGCAAGCGATTGGAGATGCAGTAGTTCAGCAGCAGCGCCAGAATAATAGGAAACGGGAACGCCGCCAGCAGCTGATACACACTGAGGACAATGGTGTTGCGCAGCACATCCTTGAACATGTAGGAGCTGAAGAACTTTTCAAAGTTCGCCATGCCGATCCACTTGCTGCCCTCGATGCCCTTGGTCGGCATAAAGCGCTTAAATGCAATCTGGATACCATACAGAGGCCAATATTGGAAAAGCAGCAGATACACCAGTGTCGGTAGCAGCAGCACATAGAGCAGCCAATTCTTCTGAATGCTCCGTGCCAGCTTTGTCCATCGGCTGGGGCGTACCACATGGACGGTTTGTTGCATGTTCAATGCCTCCTCAATGTCGTTGTCGTAGCTGTAGTATAGTAGTTCTTCTTCCCTCCGCGCAAGATGAAGCTTTTGAATATATTTTATACCATATAACACATCAATAGCAAATTTTGAATGTAAAAATACCGCCGGAACGGCGCGCTTTCAAAAACGTCACTGTCCGGCGGCAAGTCTTCAAGGGGGGCATTCAAAAATTACCACGCGCCGCCTGCTCCCGCGCCATGGTGCGATAGGCTGTAGGCGACATACCGCTGACCTTTTTGAAGGCCCGCATAAATGTGGCAGGCTGAGCGTAGCCCACCTCGCTGGCAATCTGACTTACGCTGCTGTCCGTCTGGGCCAGCAGCTCCTGTGCGGCGTGCATACGCAGCTGCTCCACATATCCGGAAACGGACATACCCACATGATTCTTGAAGTAATGGCTCAGGTTGGAAATAGAAAGCTGGAAGTGATCCGCAGCACGCTGCACGGTGAGGTCCATATCCTGGTAGTTCTCATTGATGTATGTCTCAATGTCCAGGATCAGGCTGTTCTCCTTCTGCGACTTTCGGTCCAGCCGCGCCGTCAGCAGCTCCGACACCTGGCGCATTACCTGCCGGCAGGTCTCGCAGGGCGACAAGGTACCTACCGCCGCCTCCCGCGCCACGTCCTGAAGCGCCTGAATCCCTTCGGCGTCCTCCTGCTGCTCCATCCAGCGGCGCACCAAGTACAGTACGTCATGGCACACCTGTGCAGCAGCGGCACGATTCAGCGTGGGCGTCAGCGTATTGCTGAGTGTCGCCAGCGTAAACTGGATGCGCTCTGCTTCACCAAATTCCAGCGCATTGCGCAGCGCGTCATAAACCTCCGGCGCAGCGGCGCTTTCGTGGCCCGTCTCCTCCGTTGGCTGCATGATCTGCGTCCATGCCCGGGCAAGCTGCGTCGTGTGACGGCATACGTCGCTCACCGCCACCTGCACGTTGCAGCCCTGCGCCTGAAGCCGTGCCGTCAGCATTTCGGGCGCTTCCTGCACCTCTCCCGCCACAATGAAAATGACCATATGGTTCTCCGGCACTTCCAGATAAAGCTGCACCTGCTCGCTGCCAAGCTGTGCGCGGACGGAGTGCACCAGCTGCAGGGCAAAGTCCTCCTCCTCGCAGTCGCTGCCCGTGCCGCGCACCACCAGAATGCGCCAGCTTTCCCCATGCAGCCGCAGGGAAAGAGCCTCGGAGTCCGCGTTGAAGGCCTCCGTGGACGCATAGCCGCCCAGCAGCAGCCGCAGAATGACCCGCTCCTTGGCCAAGGCGGCAGAGCGGCGCACAATCAGCGAATTATTCTGCTGCATGGTCTGGATCGCCTTGCGCACGTTCTGCACTGCGTCATTCGTCGGCTTGCTGAGTACATCTGAGGCAATCACGTCCTTTTCCAAATCACGGATTGGCACATAGTTCACTCGCATCACCAGCGCGACAACCGTACCGCCCAGCGCAAAAATGACCAGCAATCCCACAAAGAACATGCCCCACAGCCGCGCAAGGGGCGCATGAGCCACCTGCTGCGGCACGGTATTCAAGAAGATCAGTCCCTGCGCTGGGGCGCAAAGCCGCGCATACAGCACCGTCTCCGCGCCAAGGTTCGCCAGCCCGGTGTCCTCTGGCAAGGCGATCAGCTGCCTTACCTGCCCCCGAACGGCTTCATCATCAGGGCCGCTGGTGTACAGCAGCCTGCCCGAAGCATCGCACAGATACGTCGCCGAGGAATCATACATGGCGGCACTGTCGATCATCGCCCGCAGAGCATCGATATCAATGCGAAACAGCAGCCCGTTCTGCGTTGCCGGGTCTACGCGAGCATAGGCTGCGTACAGCAGCGTTTCCGTCTGGTCGTTTTCTGCAGACAGCCACGGACTGTCCGCCGTGCCGTCCAGCAGCGCCGTCACGTTTTCCAGGTCAAAGCCTGCTTCGGCTAAACGATAGGTATAGAAGCTCCTGCGCGGATTGACTGTGTTGTAGGCATAGACCTTGTCCTCGCCGGTGGTGAAAAAATATACGTCGTCCATCAGCGTGTTCGTCATCTGCCATTGCATCAGCGCCCGCTGCACATCGAAAAATGCGCCGGTCTTTTCCCGGTTGCGACGGTAAAACTCCGTGCGCTGGGTGGTCTGCACGGCATAAGCGTTGAACTGCGTCACCTGCATGGACACAGCGGTATCCAGCTGATGCAGCGCGGCGGCGTTGCTGTCCAGCAACTGGGCGGCGCAATAATGCAGCACAATCTGCGAAATAACAATAGACAGAATACCCACGGGCAGAAAAAGCGTTAATAAATACGACAGCAGATACCGACGAAAGGTTTTCATGAAGTTATGCCTGCTCCCTTCAGTCTTGCTGGTTTTGCATGTTATATTTAGGGTGTGTTTCTAAGAAGCCGTCTTCATAATCGACGAAGCAACACAGCGGCACAGGCAATGATAATCACCGCTTCTTCAATGGAAATCGAAATTTCAAACTCCTTTACAAGGCGGTGAGCAGCATTCATCCAAGCAAAGGTACATTCGACAATCCAGCGCCACGGAAGTCTTCCCACTCATGCGGCTTGATTTTCTCGGAAATGTCCGGCCGGTGCGGAGCTGCTGCTGTATTTCGTCAATAAACGTATCGAGATATCCTACATCGGCGAAAAAGGCTTGAATGGATGGAGACTTTTCGCATGCCTTCTGCGCCGCCAGAATACCCAATTTTGTATCGTGGATATTGGCAGCATGAACCACGATGCCCAGTAAGTTGCCCATTGTGTCTACGACGGCATGGCGCTTGTGCCCTTTTGTTTTTTTGCCGTCGATGCCACGCTTTTCATTGCCTGGAACCGTTTTTACGCTTTGCGAATCAATGAACGCATCGTGCGGTTCGGCACTTTTCACCGCATCTTTACGAGCTTTTTCAACCAGATGAGCAAGGATTTTCTCCCACAATCCCGACTTTGCTCCACGGTTGAAAAACTATAAACCGTTTGATACGGCGGAAAATCGTGCGGAAGCTGCCGCCGTTGACAGCCGATCTTTACAATGTACAGCACGGCGCTTGACAGTTCGCGCTTGCTCCACTTCCGATTCCGCATTTCCGGATATAGTGGCTCTATTTCTGACCACTGCGCGTCTGTCAAGTCCGTCGGGTAAGGCTTGCGCTCGGCTCTTACTTCTTTCAAGCGCTGCTATTATACCACTTCTGATTTATGAAGACAAGTTTTTAAGTGGCCAATATGCTGTAATTATGCAAGCCAGACAAGGCAAGGCACCAAATGAACCATAGCACGAAAGCGTCTAGCCAGTTTTTCAAAGTACAAGGCAACTCTGCGATAATCTTTGATTTTCATAAAAACACTCTATCAGATGAGGCTCTTTATAATGAAGATAGGGAACAAGCTTTGACAAGGATGTTCCAGATCACAGTCAGAAGCATCTCGCATACGGCGCTAATGGCTCTTTTGTGACTACAGCGATCCTTGATACGGCGACGCGGTTTACTTCTATTATAATGAGGACGGCGTGCGCTTGCAGAAGACGGCGACGGGCACCACGGGCGTTACCAAGTACAGCCTGCACGGCAAGAACATTGTGCACCTGACCAACGGCAAGAACAACCTGCACTTCTTCTATGATGCACGAAATAAGCCTGCGGTGGTAACGTTCAACGGCACGGCCTACGCCTATTTGTATAATTTACAAGGCGATGTGATTGCGCTGATTGACAGCAACGGCACGCAGGTGGTAAAATATGCTTACGATGCTTGGGGCAAGCCCATCAGCAAGACTGGTTCTCTGGCCAGCACGCTGGGTACGATCCAGCCCTTCAGGTATCGTGGGTATGTGTTCGACGAGGAGACTGGGCTATATTATCTGCAGACTCGATTCTATGATCCGAGTGTATGTCGGTTTGTAAATGCAGACGATCATGCTGTTCGCAATCTATATTCTTATACAGATAATAGTCCGATTTGTAATGAAGATAGAACTGGCACTGAATCAATTGCGATTCCATATCCAAGCGGCTCTGATGTTGGATTTGTCACGACAATTCTCAATGGTCTGCTGGCAGGTGTTAAAGGTTTATCTCCTTGGATCGTCTCTCCGTGGGCTATTGCTGCTGCAATCATATTTACGCCATCTACTACCGCAAACGATGAGAAGGTATGGGATCAAGTAAGAGCAATTCCTGCCTACGGAACGCTTACGGCTGCCCTTCAATTGGCGAAAACAAAAGGTCTCTCGTCAAATCGTCAGCCGAATAAACCAACGAATATTCATCATATTGTGCCTCAAACCAAGGCGAGTGCACAACCTGCGAGGAGTATTCTGGAAGCGGTAGGTATTGATCCGGCAACAAGTCCCGAAAACCTTGTTGAAGTTTCTACTCAAATGCATTGGTTTATGCACACATCTGTATATACAACTTCGATCAACACTATCATTGGTTTTGCTTACAATCTGTCCAGTAAACAAGAAGAACAGCGAACGAATGTCTCGTTGACTCTGACTCTGTTGGGTAATCTTATCAGAACCATTGATCAAGGCGTTCAGTAAGCAAGTGATGCAACAATGTAAGCCCCTTTAGCAGTTCGCGTGTTACTTGATGTAGAATAACTTCCGGGAGATGCTCATGACTTATAGCTCAATTTTTTTGCAGAGCATCTCCCCTTGTTATTCCTAATTGATGTGGCATCGAGATTTGTCATCAAGCGGAAAAAATTGAAGGAGGATGTAAGCGTGACGATTAGAAAATATAGTAGCCTAAATCAAAAATCTTTTTGGGGTGCAGTAATCACGAATGATGGAAGTGAAGTAGTACTTTGCGGAAGAAACGTAAGAGTGTTTGATTGCAATAGAGAACAGTTTTCTCATACATTGAGCAGACTAACTAACGCGACTGTCGCAATATCTCACGATCAAAAACGAGTTTGTGTTTTGAGCGCCTCAGCCAAAGGAGTTATTACTCTCGTCGAGTATACACGAGATAACGACTCTTTCAATGAGACAAGGCGAATCACTCTAAAAGGCCAAAATACGGATGGAGGAAAATTATTTTTCAGCACTGATGATAAGTATATGTTTTTTTGTCTAGAAGCAAAACAGGTTTGGCGGTTTTCATGCGTGGATGGAATGTGTTGTTGTCTCTATCGAGCAGAATACCATGACCAAAGGCTTTCGCTAGATGTGTATGCCGATCAGTTGCTGGTTACACTAAATTCTTTCTCCGAGACAAATCACAATGGCATTGACATTCTGACGAGCGATGGTTTTTGCATAAAATCCTTACGCTATAGCGATGAACGAGTGAAGAATAAGATAATCAGGGGAAAGTGGCTGAACGCACGTGATATCTTGATGGTCTATCCTACAGACTTTCGCTCCTCGCAAGATGCTCATCAAATTGTTGCATGGCGCTCAACAACTTATTTAGGATACACTTCTTCAGAATGGACAATTGAACGTAGCGGAAAGGCTCTATATGATATCTGTATATCTCCAATGCGCAACTATATTGCCTATGTGTGGTTAGATATGCTCAATGGAGGACGATATACTATTGGGGTGTATGACCTCAAAACATTGAATAATGTCAACGAATGCACTGTTGAAGCATATATGGATATTGTATTCTCATATAATGATAAATATCTATTTGTGTGTTCAAATGACTATGTAAGGATATGTCTCTGATAGTCTGAGGCGTATTTCACCTTGTACAATCAAAGCTGGCAGTGCTGTCGTTTCCATACCCCAACTTGGGCGGAGCTTCTTTGAAGCTCCGCCTTTTGCTTACGACCAGAACCGCAAGGTGACCAAGACTGCTGCCACTGTGGGCGGCAAGGAGTATACCAACCACTACACCTACACCAAAGACAAGCTGACTCAGGTGAAGCACAACACTTCTGCTGACGCCTCCGGTGATGTGGCCTACAACTTCGAGTACGATGCTCTGGGTCGTCCCACCGTTGTGAAGGTTGGCAATCAGGTGCTGTCCACCACCACCTACAATGCAGATGGTACCGTGCAGCGCGTGGACTACGGCAATGAGGACTATGTGGAGTACAGCTATGACGAGTTCAAGCGTACCAAGGGTGTGCGGTACGGCTTTGATTATGAGGATCGCTATGTCTATGAATATGGCGCCAATGGTCAGGCTGCCCAGCTCACCAACACCGACATCCTCACCGTGACAACTTCCGAGTATGTTCGCAATACGGATGCTGCCATGGACACCCTGCTGTCCGTCACGGATCCCCGCGGCCAGACCGTGAACTATGCCTATGACCAGAACCGCAAGGTTACCAAAACCACCGCGGTGGTTGATGGCAAGGAGTATGTCAACCAGTATACCTATACCAAGGATAAGCTGACGCAGGTGAAGCATAACACCTCGGCAAACGCGGCAGAGGATGTGACCTATCACTTCGAGTTCGATGCGGCGGGCCGTCCTGCCAGCGTGAAGGTGGGCAGTCAGCTGCTGTCCAAGACTACCTATAATGCGGATGGCACCGTGAAGCAGGTGGACTATGGTAATGAGGATTCCATCCAGTATACCTATGACGCTTTCAAGCGGCTGACGGGCGTGCGCGGACGCTGGGATGCGGAAGATCGCTATGTGTACGAATACGGTGCGAATGGTCAGGTGGCGCGGCTGACCAATGACGAACTGAGCATCGTTTCCACCTCCGAGTATGACGCAGCCAACCGTCCCATGCGCATTACGCATAAGAACTCGGTTTCGGATGTCCATCTGTACACGGGTGAAGTGACCTACGACCAGTACAATAACCTGGCAGCCTTTAAGGAACAGGTGGGCGCAGACCGTGCGGCGTATACCACCACCTTCACCCATGATAACGAAAACCGTCCCACGCAGCTGGACTTCGGCAGCAGCCGTCAGGTGGCGTATACCTATGACGGACTGGGCCGTGTAAGCAAGCGCACGGTGAATGCAGGCGGTACGGCAGTTGAAACGAACTACGGCTACCTGGCAGGCGGACACGGTACTGGCAGCACCACGCCACTGGTGCAGACGATCTCCCAGAACGGCATGACGCTGACCTATACCTACGACGATGCAGGGAATATCACCAGCGTCAGCGATGGCAGCAAGACGGTTTCCTATGTGTATGACCTGCTGGGCCAGCTGATCCGTGCCAATGATCCTTACGATACCACGGCGGGAGACAGCGGCACGACCTGGGTGTACAGCTATGACCAGGGCGGCAATATTTTGAGCCGGGCAGCGTATGCCTTTACGACGGGCGCAGTCGGTACCGCCATGCAGACCAACCGCTATGTCTACGATGATGCGAACTGGAAGGACAAGCTGACCACCTACAACGGCAAGACGATTCCGTATGATGCGATTGGCAATCCGCTGAGCGACGGTAACTGGAACCTCACCTGGGTTGATGGGCGCAGACTGCGGAGCATGTACAAGGGGGAGGTTGGTCAGCCCGGGTATGATGAGATCACCTTTGAGTACAACGAGAACGGCCTGCGCACCAAGAAGAACCGTATGTTCTATGACAGCGCCACCGGCACGGTGCGGCAGCAGACAACGGAATATACGCTGCACGGCAAGAACATTGTGCATTGGAGCAGCGGCACCAACGCCATGCACTTCTTCTACGATGCGCAGAACAGGCCTGCAGTGGTGGTGCATAACGGCAAGCCGTATGGATATTTGTATAATTTACAAGGCGATGTGATTGCGCTGATTGACAGCAGCGGGAACCGGGTGGTAGAATACAGGTACGATGCCTGGGGCCGGATTTTGAGCAAGACTGGCACAATGGCAGACTCGCTGGGTACCATCAATCCGTTCCGGTATCGTGGCTATGTCTATGACGGGGAGACCGGGCTGTACTATCTGCGCAGTAGGTACTATAAGCCTAATTGGGCGAGATTCCTGAATGCTGACAACATTGTAGAAAATGGAACAGGATATATTGGCTGCAATCAATACATTTATTGTATTAATAATCCTATTTTTAGAAAAGATGAATCAGGCGCTAGTTCATTAGCAGCACCAATATGGGACTTTATTTATCAAAATGGTGGCGCAATTTCCATGGCAGATGGTCCGATGCCGTATGCAGACTTGGCTGTTATTGGAATGGGAGTTATAGGTTGTCTTGTGTCTGCAGTAGATTGGGGTATCAACTCTATCAATTCGATTTTTATCCTCCGACTACCGTACCTGCGCTTAGTAAAAGAATTAATTGGGAAACTGGTGATAGGAACCATATTCTTGGAGGATCTAAGAATCATGGTGGGCATGATTGGAGTCCATTCGGAATTGGTCCCAATGATCCAAACGGGTGGGATAAGCTACTCCCTCTTCTGAAAGTCGTTGCAGACCAGGGACAGCCATGGAATAACCCTAATCAGACAAAGCCCATTCCTAATGTAGAATACTATATTTATCGATTTGAAGAGTATTCTTATTCTATAGTACTCAAACTTTTTAACACAGGTGGGCAGTACTCACTTTCGGATGCGTATCCAATGCCATAAATAGTAGGAGTGAAAATTATGATCAAGCAAATAAAAGACGCTATTCAAAAAATGGAAAGAAATAAAAAACGATTGGATATTTATCAATACTTGCGAAGCCAATGGAAACTCCATTATGACTCTCCTCAACTATGCGTGCTCATTATGGAACAGATGGTTTCTTTTTTGCTTGAGCTTGAGTCTCCGTGGGCTATACCAGAAGATGTGAACGAATATCAGTACTATGCCGATTTTTTGCAAGAAGTTCTGCAGTATGGCATGAAGCATCATTGTAATAACAAAATGTTTATATGGCAATTGTGCTATTATTTAGCTGGAATTTCTACTTATCACTTCTTGTATGGCGATATAATTACACCTGAAAATGCTGGAAATTTATTGAAACAGTATTTAGCACATGCACATGCACTTTACCCGGATAGTAAGTTGTTTCAACTTGTGTTGTTGTATCAAAGAAATGATGCTTCATGGAAGATAACGATGCCAGAAAGCACAAAAGATTCTATTCATGCTGAAATAGCTGAATGGGATTTACAGACAAACGAGGTTGATCAAGAACTACTCGATTTGTTTAATTTCCCAAAGTTAAATGAAATACAGAAGTAGCAATTAGTATCCAATGTAAGAACATATGAACCAGAGCGACAGGGCAGCGTGAAGACACGCTGCCCTGCTGTCTTTGAGAAACAAACGAAAAGGAAGGAAAAAAGTATGGAAACCAAAACAAATTCCCCGATAAAAGCGCCGTTTCAGATGTCCTTTTCCGAGTGGCTTGCTGCCTATGGCGAACGGCTTACGGAAGCCAAAGAACGTCGCTCCGAAATGGGCAAAGTATTTCAGCTGGGTGAAAACCATTTTCGAACGGTGATTTACCCGGAAGCTGTCCATTATTGGGATGCAGCGAACAAGATGTATCGGAGCATCGACAACCGTCTGGTGCAGCTGTCCGACGGTCTGCGGAATGCGGCGAATGGCAAGCTGCAAGTTCAGCTGAAGGAAAATCTCGTGCAGCTGGCTAACGACCGCCAGCAGGAAATCAGCTGGCAGCTCGTTCAGGGGCGGAAGGTCGCGCCGAAGCAGAATCTTCAGCAGAAAATGGAGTCGCTTTTCGGCAAGCTGCTGGGATCGGAGCATCAGCTGGAATCGGAAGCGGTGTATGAAGAAATTCTTCCGGGAGTGGATTGGCGCTGCAAGATTCAGGGCGAACAGTTTAAGGATGAAATTGTATTCCCTGCGTTGGAGCAGGTGCAGCCTGTGCAGTTCCGCTTGCAGACCAACGGATTGACGCTGGTGCAGGACGAAGCCGAAGCCATGCATTTGGCGGATGCGCAGGGTGAACCTGCTTTTTATTTGCCTGCGCCGTATGCAATCAGTGCGAAGGAAGAACAGGAATATGGCCCTGTGGCGGTTCAAGTAGCGCAGGAAAGCGAAGACAGTTGGCTGCTGACCTATACGATTTCCGAAAGCTGGCTTGCACAGGCGGTTTTCCCTGTTCGATTGGACCCGGCAGTCATGACCTATAATGCACGCTGCGCCATTGACGACGCTTACACATGCAGCAAGCAGGCCGGCACGGTGCATAAAGGCAGCAGCAGTAATATTCTGCGGTTGACGCATGGCAGCAGCAACTGGGGCAAGTGCGACTGTTACTTCAAGTTTGACAACAAGGTACTGCCGGTACTGTCTGCCTCCGATTATGTCATTCGCGCAACATTTCAGGTAGCGACGGCACAGGCCGGGTATCCGACCGCTGCATTCACCGCAACGGCCCATGAGGTGCTGGCAAACTGGTCGCCTGCTACGCTGACCTATAACAACAGTCCGGCGTATCAGAATGAGAGTCTGGACTACAGCAGCTTTGCAAAGAACGAGGGCGAAGGTGTGCTGCATACCTTCGATATTACGAACCTTGTGCGGAAATGGTATGCCGGAACGAACTACGGCGTGATGCTGAAGGCAGAATCTTCTACGTATGCGCAGCTGCGTTCCAGCGCGCTGGGACAGACGGAGACGCATCGTCCGCTGGTTATTATCGACTATATCAGCCGTGCCGGTCTGGAAAACTATCTGTCCTATGAAGAACATGCGGCGGGCCGTGCGGGAACCGGCTATGTCAGCCTGTTCAACGGCAACCTGATTTATGAGCATCAGGATACGACTGCGGCAGGGATGCTGCTGCCCACTTCGGTGAGTCATGTCTACAACAGCTGCTACAGCAAGAAGGATGCCTTTGGCATTGCGACCAAGTGGAAGACGAACTACAATCAAGCGCTCTGGCGGGAAACGGTCAGCGGAATCCAGTACTATGTGTGGCTGGACGAAGACGGTACGGAAGTCTACTTTGCCCAGCAGAATGGACAGTGGAAGGACGTTATTGGCCGGGAGCTTGTTCTGACCCTCGGAACAAACGCGGTTATTGAGGATAAGCAGGGCAGCCGCCGTATTTTTCAGGTGCCGAGCGCGGATTTCACCGGCGACTGGGATCAGGCGTGCCTCATGACCCGCATGGAAGACGCCTGCGGAAATGTAGTGCAGATCCGGTATGTGGGCCGAAGCTTGCAGAGCGTTGTAGATGGCGCCGAACGTGTTACCAGTCTGCAATGGGCCTCCGGAGCCGTCACGGCGATGGTTCCTCCCTATGCGCCGGACAAGGTATCCTTTCAGTATGCAGACGGGAATCTGACACAGATTACCTATGCAGATGGTCTAAGCTCCCGCTATACTTATAATGCACAGCATCTGCTCACCGATGTTTATCAGCCGGATGGCGTGCATGTGCATTACGACTACACGGCGGCAGCGCCCTATCGTGTTGTGAATGTCAAAATCACCAGCGCAGACGGGAAACTTACCTCCTTCTGGCATACGTATGAATACCGGGATATGCTGACGATTGTGACCGACCGGACCAGCGGAAAGAAGATTCGCTATCATTTCAATGACGTTGGCAATCTGATTGCCATGACGGATGAGCTTGGCTTCGGCGCGTTTGCGCAGTATCAGCCGACGGTGCGGATGAACAAGCCGGACGCTATTTCCAAACTGCAATATGTGGTGCGGAACCTGTTCAAGAATCCGCTGTTTGTCCGGGACGGCGACTGGCAGCAGGGCATGGATGCCGGCGGCGCAAGCTCCTTTGCTTACGATTATGACACGAAGAAGTTCGGCAACCGTTCTCAGCGCATCAACCGCGGCAACGATACCGGTCCGGCATATATTGTGCAGTACATCCCGGTCAAGGCTGGCAAAACCTATACGGTATCCACCTATGCCCGTGGTACCGGTCAGACCAAACTGGTCATTGGCGTTTCGGTGACGAATGCAAACGGCGAATGGATTTGGCTGGGCAGCGACAATCTTACGGTCACGAGCTCGTGGGAGCGGTACACCCAGACCTTTACGGCGCGAGCGGACTGTGACGCGAGCATTACCCTGTGCGCAGTCGGCGGCACGGGCACCCTGTGGCTGGATGGCGCGCAAATGGAGGAAAGCGTTACTGCCAGCCGTCTCAATCTGCTGGACAACGCAGACTTCACCAACGGCATGACCTGCTGGAATCCCAACTATGACCGTATTGCCATTGGCACGAATGCGGATGCGGACAAGCCCAGCTACCTGAGCAATCATGTCATGTGTATGGTGGGCGGCGGCCCCGGTTCGGCGCTGCGCGTGTATCAGGATCTTCCGCTGATCGGTAAGAAGGGAACCGTGTTTGTAGCAGGCGGCTGGTCGCGTGCGCAGTCTGTGCCGCGTAACGGCCATCCTGAACGGTATCGGATGCAGGTGCAGTTCCATTCCGCCAGCACCGGCTGGATGGACGCTGCAAATGTGCTGTGGAGCGAAGAATGGTCCGGCTGGCATATGGCGGCGGCTCCGGCAGTCGCACCCTGCGACTTCACTACGGTGCGTGTATCGCTGGACTATCAGGGCAACTACAACACCGCCTACTTTGACGGCGTTTTTCTGCATCAGGAGGAATTTGGGCAGAGCTACAGCTATGACAGCAAGGGCAATCTGATCAGCCAGCGCGATCTGACCTCTCTGAAGGATGCGGCGACCTATGACAAGTATAACAATCTGCTGACCTACCGTCAGGCGGGTCGAGCGGACAATGTACGCACCGTATTGACCTATGGCACGACGGCAGCGGAACAGCAGAAGCGTCTGCTGCGTACCAGCACCTCGCCGCTGGGGACGGTAAGCCGCTTTGCGTATGATGCGAAGGGCAACTGCACGGAAAGCATCACGGAAAAGAATGATCTGCGCATTCAGACGCAGGTGGTGCTGGAGGCTGACCAGAACCGTGTGGCGGCGAAAATCGACGCACGCGGCAAGCAGGTCACGCAGCAGACGGACGCGGCCCGCGGTACGCTGAGTTGGGTGCAGGACCCCAAGGGCCAGCGGGTCAACTATACCTACGACGCGATGAAGCGCGTTGTGCGCACGGAGTCCGTACAGGACGCAAAGAGTTACCATAACGATTATACCTATCAGGGCGATAAGCTGGTGCAGGCGCGGCACAATACCAGCGACAACGCGGCGGAGGACGTGACGTATGCGTTTGCTTACGATGCGGTCAATCGTCCGACAGCGGTGCGCGTAGGAAAGCAGCTGCTGTCCGAAACGGCTTATAATGCCAATGGTACGGTGCAGAAGGTGACCTATGGCAACGGCGGCAAGGCAGCTTATACCTATGACAGCTTCAAGCGGGTAACGGGCGTGACCTATGACGGCGCTGCTAAGCCGCGCTTCCAGTATGCGTATGACAGCCATGGCCAGATTGCGCAGGTGACGGACACGGAAATGGGCCGGGTGATTACCAGCGAGTATGATCTGGCGGATCGGCCCATGCGCAAGACCACCCGTTTTGTGGACGGCTCGACCTATGTGGCGCAGGTGGGGTACGATACTTTCAGCAACTTGCAGCACTTCACGGAGAAGATCAGCGGCGTTGGCACGTTTAAGACAACGTTTGCCTATGATACGGAGAACCGTCCCACGAAGCTGGACTTCGGCAGCGCTGGACAGGTCAGCTATACCTATGACGGGCTGGGGCGGCTCCAAAACCAAACGGTAACGGTAGGCAAAACGCCTATTTTGTCGGCCTATGGCTATGTGCTGGGCGGTCATGGCACTGGCAGCACCTCGCATTTGGTAGAAACCATTGCGCAGATGGGCGCTTATCTGAGCTACATTTACGATGACTGCGGAAATATCATCGCCGTCAGCGATGGCGTGAAGCAGATCACCTATGTTTATGACAAGCTGGGACAGCTGATCCGCGCCAACGACCCGCATGACACCACGGCAGGCAGCAGCGGCACCACTTGGGTGTATGCCTACGATCTGGGCGGCAACATTTTGAGCAAGAAGGCATATGCTTATACCACCGGCACGCTGGGCGCTGCGGTGCATACGGACACCTACACCTATGGCGACGCCAACTGGAAGGATAAGCTGACCGCGTTCAATGGCAAGAGCATCACCTACGATGCGATTGGCAATCCGCTGAAGGACAACACTTGGACGTACACTTGGGGCAAGGGCCGCCAGCTGCAATAC
>USCW01000004.1 GCA_900553315.1 uncultured Eubacteriales bacterium | reverse complement strand
CTGACGAAAAATTCATTCGCCTCCGCACCAACTCATTTGTGCGGTATTGCCCTTGCTTCCAAATCAAGCAAATTCGTCCCCAAAGCGCCGCACGTCTGCGGCGGCTCTGTCAGCCGCCGTGGACTCAGCCGCTTCGCAGAAAACCGCGCTCACCCGCAGGGGGAACCACTTCGGTAAAAACGCACACCTTCATCCCCAGCCACTCTTCGGGAGGGGGTCCGGGGGAGGGGCTTCTCTTAGAGAAGCCGCCTTCCCCGGAATCCTCATCCCTTCGTTCTCAGCTTCTCCTGCGTTGCCGGGAGCGTGATGGCGAAGGTCGTGCCGACGCCGGGCTTGCTGCGGACACGGATTTTTCCGCTGTGTGCAACCACAATAATACGTGCAATGCTCAGGCCTAAACCATGACCGCCGCTTTCTGACTTGCGGGCATTGTCTGAACGATAAAAGCGCTCGAAAATTTTCGGCATGTCCTCGGATGAAATACCGGAGCCGTTGTCGCTGCATATCAGCGTGCAGCCGCCGTTCCACGCCTCCACACCCAACGTGATTGTACCGCCTTTAGGTGTATATTTTACCGCATTATCGCATAGAATCCGCATGACCTGCTTTACCATGCCCTTGTCCGCCTCAATGCGGCAATGCTCCAAGGGCCGAAGCTGAAAGATATAATCCGGGGATACCATTGCGGCCTCACGGTGTACCTCGGAAACGATTTCGCAGGGATCGAATTCCTCCATCTCCATCAGCAGCGTTTTCTTGTCATGCCGCGCAAGGAAAAGCAGACTTTCCACCAAGTCTTTCATGCTGGCCGTTTCCTGCGAGATTGCCGTGATGCCCTCTTCCAGTATGCTCTTGTCATCCTTGCCCCAGCGATCCAGCATGTTCACATAGCCCTGAATCACCGCAATGGGCGTGCGCAGCTCGTGCGAAGCATCGCTGACAAACTGCTTTTGACTGTTGTAGCTCCGCTCAATGCGATCCAGCATGGTGTTAATCACCGTCGCCAGATCCTTGAGCTCGTTTTTCGTACCCGCAATATTGATGCGGTTGCTTAGATTGCTTGCGCTCAGCGTGGCTGCCATGTCTGTAATATCTCGAATGGGCTTCAGTACACTTTTGTTCAGCAGATCTCGGCGGCGGATGAATACCATAATTCGCCACATATCGCAGAAAAGCACGCCGCCCATCAGGCTCAGCCAAATATTGAGCTGCCGCGTAAAGTCAAACGTAACATACATCGTGCCGTTTCGTATAGAGCTCGCTAAGGTGAGTGTAAAGGGGTTCCAAGTCAGTCGCTGAATCGCAATACCGATCGTCATATTAAACCGCTGGAAAGCATTCTCCGGCAGCACATCCTCCGCGGTCCATACAGCGCTTACGGTTCGATCCTGAATGTCCTCGCTGCGATAAACGCCTGTGTTATCGGGAACCATGACGGCAATGCGCCGCATGGTGGACTGAACGCTGGGCACCTGTGCGCCAATAAAGCAAATCGTCATGAAGAGGCAGACAGCCAGCGTGGTGCGCAGCAGTTGAAAGGCATAATGCATGGCGATACGGAAGGTCAGCGAAAGCCGCATATTGCTCAAAATGCCTGTCAGCGCGCCGTGCAGCGCTTGTGATAAACGATTGAAGCCTTTAGCCTGCCGCTCCGCGGGCTTGGGGGCGGCTGTTTTATTTTTCTTCATAGCTGAACATATAGCCCACCGCACGGATGGTGTGAATCGTTTTGATGTGGAAGGGCTCGTCAATCTTCTGGCGCAGATAGCGGATGTATACATCCACAATATTGGTATCTCCGGCGTAATCGTAGCCCCAAACGTCGCAGAGCAGCGTGTCACGAGTGACGGCCGCGTCATGATGCTCCATCAGGTAACGCAGCAGATCGAATTCCTTCTTCGTCAGCGAAATTGGGTGCCCGTCATAGCTGACGCTGTAGCTGGCTGGCTCGACCTTCAGCTTTCCGGCTGTCAGGCAGGGGAGGACATCTACGCGGCCCGCACGGTGTTTTTTCAGGCCGACGCGGATGCGCGCCAGCAGCTCTTCAATGGCAAAGGGCTTCGTCATGTAGTCGTCCGCACCCATGTCCAAGCCCATGACCTTGTCGCTCACGTCGTCCTTGGCGGTCAACATAATGATGGGTAGATCGCTTTCGTGGCGCAGACGACGGCAAACCTCAATGCCGCTGAGCTCGGGGAGCATTAAATCGAGAATCATCAGGTCGGGCTGCCAGCTCAGCGCAAGCTCAAGACCGGTACGTCCGTCTCCGGCGGTACGCACCTCGTATCCTTCGTGGGCCAGCTCTAATTCTAGGAAACGGGCGATCTTCTTTTCATCCTCAACAATCAAAATGCGGCTCATGCGGCAAACTCCCTTCAAGGTTCTATACGAACAAAAACAGAATCCGGTCTTAATTTATCAAAACAGACGATATTTTGTCAAACAAGCACAAAAACGCGAGAGGAAGCAAGCTTGCTCCTCTCACGGTGCATGGATTATTCAATCGTGGCGTTGCCGAAGCCGTCCTTGTCTTCGGTGTATTCGACCTTGCCGTCCTGACTTTCCACCTGAACGGGTACCTGAAGCACAGGCGCGCGTCCGGTATAGTCAACCGGCGCAGAGGTTGCGGCGGGATTGGACTGATAGAAACTGCGTGCATCGGGGGCATCTTCAACATCTTTTTCAGACTTTGGTTTGGTATTATCGGCGTTGACAGCATCGCTGAACCCGCGTGCGATGTCACCAACGGAAGATTTCACATTCTGGGCTGCGTTCTTGACTATATGCTCCAAATTATCGGAAGCAAACGCAGCGTCCCGCTTGTCAAAGCTGATGTGATAGCCGAGCACCAGACAAAGAATGAGCGCCAGCAGCGCCAGATGCGGACTGATCAGCAGCGCGGTCAACATAAACAGCAGAGACAAATTCACGATTGGAATATCGTTCTTCTTTACCTTAATGCGGCACCGATATAGCTTGGTCATAAGCTTGGCAAAGCCACCTTTCTCACCTTGATGCTTTTCTGCTGCGCTGTTGTGATGATCCGAATTATCAGACTCTGGTTTGATTCTGCCGTTGCGCTCCAAATCCACCAGCGCACGGGTCACATTTCCGTTGTGGTAATCCAGCAGCGCCACGGCCTCCTGATAGCTAATGCCGCTTTTGCGGCGGATGAACTCAATATCCTGAATGGTATACCGTTCCATTGCTTTCCTTACTCCTTTCCCTTCGCCTTTCCTGACGACGTGATAAGCATAGCACGTTTTGCTTTCGCTGTCTTGAGAAAAGAAGAAAGAAGACATGAGAATTTCATGAGAAAACGCTTGTAAAGCATCTTGACAGCGGCTTTGAAAGTGTTACAATGAGTGGCGGCCTGTGGGCGGAGCCTATTTGCGTCTGCTTGAAGGACAGGGAGCCATGAACTTACGGGAGGGGAAAACTGCCATGTATATGTTCATTCTGGTGCTCAACAAGGAAGAATGTCTGGAACCTATTTTGGAGGCTATGCTGGAAAAAGGGCTGAGTGGTGCGACGGTGCTGGAAAGCACGGGCATGATGCGCGTGCTGGATGGCGACGATAACGTGAATCTGCCGATGCTGGGACTGCTGCGTCATTTTTATAGCCCGGAGCGCAAGACCTCCAAGACGATGTTCACGCTGATCGAGGAGGACAAGATCGACGTGCTTCGCAAGATCATCAACGAAAAAACCGGCGGTCTGAATAAGCCTGATACGGGTATTTCCTTTGCGGTTCCGACAACCTTTGTGGAAGGACTGAATACAAACAAATGAATGTTTTGCTGGCATTGAGTATTGCCATTGCCATGGGTCTGCTTTTCAGCCGGTTTATCCGTTTCATTCATCTGCCGAACGTGACTGCTTATCTGTTGGCGGGTCTGGTGGTTGGCCCTTACGTGCTGGGCGTTTTCACGCCGGAGATGAACAGCCAGATGGCAATCATCAGCGATGTGGCATTGGGCTTCATCGCGTATTCCATCGGCAGCGAATTTAAGCTCTCATATTTGAAAGAGATCGGCGCGAAGCCTATCGTGATTACGATTTTCGAAGGCTGCGGTGCATCACTGATCGTATTTGCAGCGTTGCTGCTGGTGGGTGCGCCCATGCCGCTGACGCTGGCCTTGAGCGCCATTGCGGCCGCGACGGCTCCCGCCGCGACGCTGATGGTGGTGCGTCAGTATAAGGCGAATGGCCCCGTAACCAAGATGCTGTTGCCTGTGGTGGCTATGGACGATGCGCTGGGTCTGATTCTGTATGCGGTGCTGATGGCGCTGGCACGCACCATTGATCGCGGTATGGCGCTGACGGTATGGACGCTGGTGTTCCAGCCGCTGATTCAGATTGTCGGTTCACTGGGATTGGGCGTTGTGCTGGGTCTGGTGCTGGTTTATGTGCTGCGGTTCTTCCATTCCCGTGGCAATAAGCTGGCGCTGACGATCATGATGGTTTTCGCTGGTGCGGGTCTATGCTCACTGCTGGATTGGAGCAGTCTGCTGTGCTGCATGATGATCGGTGCTACCATGGTCAACCTGTGCAATCAGAGCGCTGCTATGCTGGAGCAATGCGACCGCTTTACGCCGCCGTTGTTCCTGCTGTTCTTTGTGCTTAGTGGTGCGAATCTTGATCTGTCGGTGTTGCCAACTGTCGGTGTGATCGGTGTGGCTTATGTGCTTGCCCGTGCGGTGGGTAAGTGCATCGGCGCAACGGCGGGTGCGGCTGTGGAAAAGTGCGAGCCCTGCATTGTCAAATATCTTGGCTTCACGCTGATCCCACAGGCGGGCGTGGCGATCGGTATGGCGCGTTTGTCCATGACAGCCCTGCCAGAATATGGTACAGTAATTAACGCGGTGGTGCTGGCGGGCACGCTGATCTATGAATTGACCGGCCCGGTAATTACGAAAATCGCTTTGACCAAGGCCGGCGAAATCAAGGCGAAAAGCTGAAAGTAAATTGACAATGAGTCCGAATGCTTCTCAACAGAGTGGCGTTCGGACTCATTTTTCTAAAAAATCTCCTGCCATAGAAGAAAATTCTTCCACAGCAGGAGATTTCGTATATCTGGGTGAAAATTACAGCGCCTTAGCGTCCTTCAGGAATGCGCGGTAGCATTTGTAGCCTTCGTACAGGTCGGCCTTGTTGATGATCTCATAGGGCGCGTGCATGGATAGCACCGCAATACCGCTGTCAATGACGTTCATGCCATACTTCGCGCAGATGTAGGCGATGGTTCCACCGCCGCCCACGTCAACCTTGCCCAGCTCAGCGGTCTGCCAAGCGACGTTCGCGCCGTCCATGATGGAGCGAATCTGCGCGACGTATTCCGCGTTGGCGTCATTGGAGCCGCTCTTGCCGCGGGAACCAGTGAACTTGTTGAAGCAGATGCCCTGACCCAGAATCGCGGCGTTCTTCTTCTCGAACACGGAAGCAAAGTTGGGATCGTAGCCTGCGCTGACGTCGCTGGACAGCATCCGGCTGTTCTGCAGGGCGCGCATGACGCCCAGCGCGTCATAGCCGTGCACGGCGTCGTACAGCTCCGCCACGGTATTCTCAAAGTAGGTCGCGCCCATGCCGGTCGCGCCAACGCTGCCGATCTCTTCCTTATCGGTGAGGATGGCGCACAGGGTGTTCTCGGGCGTGCCCTTCCAGTCCAGCACAGCGGCCATTGAGGGGAACGCGCACACGCGGTCGTCGTGACCATAGCCCAGAATCATGCTGCGGTCAAGACCCATATCGCGCGCCTTGCCGGCGGGCACGATCTCCAACTCGGCAGAGATGAAGTCTTCTTCCTCTACGCCGTAGGTTTCCGCCAGCAGCTTCAGCACATTGGCCTTTACCGCGTCCTTTTCGGTATCCTTCAGCGGCTGACCGCCCACGATCAGGTTCAGGCTGTCGCCCTCTACCACGTCCTTGGCAGGCTTGGTCATTTGATCCTGCGCCAGATGAATCAGCAGGTCGGAGATGCAGAACACAGGATCGTCGTCCTTTTCACCGATGCTTACGGTCACGGTGCTGCCGTCCTTCTTGCAGATCACGCCGTGCAGCGCAAGGGGCTGAGCGACCCATTGATACTTTTTAATGCCGCCGTAATAATGGGTGTCCAGATAGGCCAGCCCCTCTTCTTCATACAGCGGGTTCTGCTTGACGTCGATGCGGGGGGAGTCGATGTGCGCACCAAGGATATTCATGCCCTCGCTCATGGGCTTGCTGCCGATGATGAACAGCATGATGTCCTTCTTCATCCAAGCGCGATATACACGGTCGCCGGGAACAAGCTTGCCGCCTGCACGAACGATCTCATCCAGATTCCGGAAACCGGCGGCCTCCGCCTGCTTCACGGCTTCGGTAACGCACTCGCGCTCCGTCTTACCGGCGTTCAGAAACGCGATATAGCGCTTGCTGAGCGCTTCCATCTCCTGCAGCTGGGTTTCTTCATAATTGGCCCAGGCATTCTTTTTGTACATGATGAATTGCCTTCCTTTCCGCGGGCACCTTGGCACGCCGCTGTTCCATTATAGCCGTTCTTTGCAGCCTCCGCAAGCCTTTGTGCAAGAAGAAACGTGCGACGGGCTTGAAAACAAAAAATGTTCGCGCATAGATTTTCTGCTGCAAAATGTCTGTACATTTGTGACGATGTCGTGTATGATATTTCTCAACAAGGCTTATAGTTAAGGAAGCAGAGGAGAGAAGCGTATGAAATTTACCAACGGGTATTGGCTGATCCGCAATAATTTCACGATGACCTATGCAACGCAGGCGATCCGCATTGAGAAAACGGAAAAGACTCTGCATGTCCTGACAGCAGGTATCCACGTGCGCGGCCGCGGCGATATGATGGGCGGCGGCACGCTGGATGTGACGTTCACCGCGCCTCGTGAGAACATTATTCGTGTGCAGGTGACACATTTCGCGGGCGTGCGGCCTAAGGAGCCACGGTTTGAAACCTATGAGGAAGAGGTGCAGCCGGAAATCGCGGAAACAGAAAAAGAAGTCGTATTTCGGAGCGGCCGCCTTTCGGCACATGTGAGCAAGAGCACGGAGCAATGGCGCGTGGATTACTATGACGGTGAGAAGCTGCTGACCAGCAGCGAGTATCACAGCATGGGTCATGCCAAGGACAAAAGCACCGGCAAGACCTATATGTCGGAATCCCTGATGCTGGACGTGGGCGAGTGTGTGTATGGCTTGGGTGAGCGCTTTGCCGCGTATGTGAAGAATGGACAGACCATCGACATGTGGAACGCAGACGGCGGCACGAGCAGCGAACAGGCATACAAGAATATTCCCTTCTATATGACCAATCGCGGCTATGGCGTGCTGGTGGAGGATACCTCCGACGTGAGCTTTGAGGTAGCCAGCGAGAAGGTGGAGCGCGTGCAGTTCTCTGTGGAGGGCGAGACGCTGGTCTATGATGTGATCTGCGGCGGTACACCGAAGGAGACGCTTGACTTGTATACGGCGCTGACAGGCCGTCCCGCGTTGCCTCCGGCGTGGAGCTTCGGCTTGTGGCTGACCACATCCTTTACCACCAACTACGATGAAGCGACCACTTCTTCTTTCATCAACGGCATGGCGGAGCGGGATATTCCGCTGCATGTGTTTCACTTTGACTGCTTTTGGATGAAGGGCTATAACTGGTGCGACTTTACATGGGATGAGGACACCTTCCCTGATCCTGCGGGGATGCTGAAGCGCTATCATGACAAGGGGCTGCGCATCTGCTGCTGGATGAATCCCTACATTGGACAGGCCAGCCCATTGTTCCGCGAGGGCATGGAGCTGGGCTACCTGCTAAAAAAGACGAACGGCGACGTTTGGCAGACGGACATGTGGCAGGCTGGCATGGCGATTCTGGACGTGACCAACCCTGCGGCGCGGGAGTGGTATGCGGGCTACTTGCGCAAGCTTGTGGACATGGGCGTGGACTGCTTCAAGACGGACTTTGGCGAGCGGATTCCCGTGCGGGATATTGCTTATTTTGACGGCTCCGATGCGCTGCACATGCACAATTACTATACGTTCTTATATAATAAAATGGTCTTCGATGTGCTGGAGGAGAAGCGCGGCAAGGGCGAGGCGGTACTGTTTGCCCGCAGCGCTACGGTGGGCGGTCAACAGTTCCCGGCTCATTGGGGCGGCGATAATTCCGCCACCTATATCTCCATGGCGGAAACACTGCGTGCGGGTCTGAGTCTCGGCCACAGCGGCTTCGGCTTCTGGAGCCACGATATTTCCGGCTTTGAGTCCACTGCTCCTGCGGATGTTTACAAACGCTGGGTGGCGTTTGGACTGCTGTCCAGCCATAGTCGTCTGCATGGTTCCTCCAGCTATCGCGTGCCGTGGTTGTTTGATGATGAGGCTTGCGACGTGGTGCGGCAGTTTACAAAGCTGAAGTGCCGTCTGATGCCCTATCTGTACGGTGCGGCAGTGGAGGCGCACGAGCATGGTACGCCTGTTCTGCGCCCGATGATGCTCGAATTCCCGGAGGATCCTGCCTGTGATACGCTGGATCGTCAGTACATGTTGGGGGATAAGCTGCTGGTCGCACCGGTGTTCACCAAGGCAGGGGACGTGCAGTATTATCTGCCGACCGGCACATGGGAGAACCTGCTCACGGGCGATACGGCGGAGGGCAACTGCTGGCAGAAGGAAAAGCACGGCTTCATGACGCTGCCGCTGATGGTGCGCCCCGGAACGGTGCTGCCGTTGGGCAAGTGCGATACGCGCCCGGATTATGATTATACGGACGGGGTAGAGCTGCACGTCTATCATCTGACGGAGGGCGCGACAGCGGTATGCCGCATTCCGGCGCTGGATGGCAGTATTGCCGCAACCTATACCGTGTCCATGGTGAACGGCAAACCGCGCGTGGAAACGGACGCGACGAAGCCTTATACAGTTGTTATACACGCATAAATATCCCCGCATGACGATGGCCCGGGACGCATATGTGTCTCGGGCTCTTTTGTTACGAGTTTAGTATGACGCTGGGAGTCTGACCGTCGGACGGACGGGACTATTACGAGGTTCGCGCTGTAAACCACGATACGGATGAAGACTATCTTCTGAATGGATTCAACTTGACCTGTGCGGAGGTATACATCAGGCGGAAGCTATTAAGATTAAAACCATGCTGGTGCCTTATGATGAGGGCGAAAACAGCGATGTGAATTACGACATTGACAGCAGCAGAAGCAGCATTTTCTTGGACATCGTGGAGAATTGAATGGAAACACGATTTGGGCCCCTTGCGAGTGCAGGGGGGTCTTTTCTTGATAAAAATTTTCAGTATAAGCTCTTTAACTCTTGACAAGCTGATAGGTGGGTGCTAAGATAGCCATACACCCCCGGGGGGTGGGAGAGGGGTATGTATGAAACAGCATTATGACATTACTGGCATGACATGCTCGGCGTGCGCCGCGCATGTGGAAAAGGCGGCCCGGTCGGTGCCGGGCGTGACCGAGGTGCAGGTGAATCTGTTAGCCAATAAAATGACCTGCGAACAGGCGGACGATAAACTGACGGCACAGATCATTGCGGCTGTGCAGAAGGCGGGCTACGGTGCATCCGTGCCCGGTGCGGCAGCAAAGCAGCAGCCCGGAGAGGATCCGGCGAAGAAGGAATACAAGAGCATGAAGACACGGCTGATCGTGTCGCTGTGCTTCATGATTCCCATGATGTATTTGTCTATGGGCGATATGATGCATTTGCCGCTGCCGTGGTTCTTCAATGGCATGAAGTACATGCTGCCTAATGCGTTCACGCAGTTTCTGCTGGCGTTGCCGGTGATTTTCATCAATCGAAAATTTTTCAGCAATGGCTTCAAGCGTCTCTTTATGCGGGAGCCTAACATGGATTCGCTGATTGCGGTGGGTTCCGGCTCGGCGCTGATGTACGGCATCTTCTCGCTGTATAAGATGATTTTTGCCATGGTGGACGGCAATGAGGCGGCAATGCACGCGGCGGGCATGGAGCTGTACTTCGAGTCCTCCGTGATGATCCTGACGCTGATTACGCTGGGTAAATTCCTTGAGGCGCGGGCTAAGGGCAAGACCGGCGACGCAATTCGCAAGCTGATGGAGCTTGCGCCTGATACCGCAACGGTGATCCGCGACGGCGAGACGGTCGTTGTGCCGCTGTCCGAGGTGAGGCTGGGCGATACGGTGCAGGTGAAGCCCGGCGAGCGCGTGCCTGTAGACGGTAAGCTGCTGGAGGGTATCACGGCGGTGGATCAGGCCGCAATTACCGGCGAGAGCATTCCCATGGATAAGAAGCCCGGGGATCAGCTGATTGCGGGCAGCGTGAACCAGACAGGCGCGATTTTGATGGAGGCACAGAAGGTGGGCGAGGACACTACCCTGATGCAGATCGTGCATTTGGTGGAGGAAGCCTCCGCGTCTAAGGCACCTATTTCCAAGCTGGCGGACAAGATCAGCGGCGTTTTTGTGCCGGTGGTTATGAGCATCGCATTGGTGACGTTTATTGTGTGGATGTTGGCGGGCAAGGGCTTCGCCTTTGCGCTGTCCATGGGCATTTCCGTGCTGGTGATTTCCTGCCCCTGCGCGCTGGGATTGGCAACGCCGGTGGCTATTATGGTCGGTACGGGCGTTGGCGCGAAGAACGGCATTCTGATTAAGTCGGCTGAGGCGCTGGAAGCGGCGCACGCCATTGATACCGTGGTGCTGGACAAAACGGGCACCATTACCGAGGGTAAGCCCCGCGTGACGGATTATTTCCCCGCAGTACAGGTGACACAGCGGGAGCTGATGTGCAGTGCATTGGCATTGGAGCAGTCTTCTGAGCATCCGCTGGCATGGGCGATCACAGCTGCCGGAAAGGATATGCAGGTGCAGAGTGCGTTGGGGATTGCGTCTGTTCCTGGAAAGGGACTGCGCGGCACGGCGGCTTCTGGCGAAACGCTGCTGGGCGGTACGGTGCGTTTCCTCAAGGAAGAAGGCGTGAAGCTTTCTGACGCATGGGTGGAACAGGTCGCGGAGAAGTGCGCGGGTAAGACGCTGCTGCATTTTGCAGTGGGCGGAAGGTATTTGGGGGCAATTGCTGTGGCGGATACGCTGAAGACGACCAGCCCGGAAGCGATTGCGGCCTTGCGGCATATGGGCGTTCGTGTTATCATGATGACGGGCGACAGCAAGGATGCGGCGGCGGAGATCGCACGTCAGGCTGGCGTGGACGAGGTGCTGGCAGAGGTCTTGCCGCAGGATAAGGAAAAGATGGTTGCGGAGCTCATGAGTCAGGGCCGCAAGGTGGCTATGGTAGGCGACGGCATCAACGACGCGCCCGCGCTGACGCGTGCGGATGTTGGTATTGCCATTGGCGCGGGTACGGATATTGCCATTGAGGCGGCGGACTTCGTGCTGGTAAAGAGCGATCTGCGGGATGTGCCAACGGCTATTCGCCTGAGCCGGAATGTGCTGCGCAACATCAAGGAGAACCTCTTTTGGGCGTTCTTCTACAACTGTGTGGGTATCCCGCTGGCGGCGGGCGTGTTCTACAATTGGCTGGGCTGGCAGCTCAGTCCTATGTTTGCCGCAGCGGCTATGTCCTTCAGCAGCGTATTCGTGGTTTCCAATGCGCTGCGCATCCGTTCCTTTAAGGCGGAGAAAATGGAAACCCATTCCGCGGCCCCGGCAGAGCTCCGGGCGATCGCAGACGAGAACAAGGAGGAAAAGACGATGGAAAAGAAAATGTTGGTAGAGGGTATGTCCTGCAATCATTGCAAGATGAGCGTGGAGAAGGCCATCAAGGCTGTTCCCGGCGTGACGGACTGCGTGGTGGATCTGGCGGCGAAGACGGCGACCATTACCCTGAATGCTGACGTGGCGGACGATAAGCTGATGGAAGCGGTTCGCGGCGCGGATTTCAAGCCTGTGAAAATGCTGTAAGGTGACAGAATGCAGGCAGATCATGAGAAAATCCGCCGACTGGTCATGACCGCACGCGGCCAGTTGGACGGAATCCTGAAAATGATCGAGGAAGACCGCTACTGCATTGACATTTCGAATCAGCTGATGGCGACCACTGCGGTGCTGAGAAAGGCCAACCGCGAGGTGCTTACGGCGCATATGATGGGCTGCATGACCGAGGCGATTCTGGAAGGTCAGGGGCAAGAGAAGATCGACGAGATCATGAAGATCATGGAAAAAATGGATAAATAAACAGCAGACGCTCGGAATCCTTCTGGTATCCGGGCGTCTGCTTTGCGGTACATGAAGCGAGGGAGGGACACATGTCTCAGCAGAATATTTACGATAACGAGACCTTTTTTGAGAATTTCAAGAGCCTTCGCGCAAGCGACGTGAATTATAATGATTGCATTGAAACACCGATGCTGCTCTCTATGCTGCCGGACTTGCGTGGAAAGCATGTGCTGGACATTGGCTGTGGCATGGGTCAGCACGCGAAGCAGTATGCGGACATGGGCGCGGCGCTTGTGCTGGGCATTGATATTTCCACGAAAATGCTGGATTGGGCACGAAGCCACAATGCAGCGCCGACGATTGTTTATCAGCGGCTTCCCATGGAAGAATTAGATCAGTTGGAAGATGCCTTTGATGTTGTGACCAGCTCACTGGTGTTTGACTATGTGGAGGATTTTGATCGGATGATGCGGCTGGTCTATGACCGCATGAAGCAAGGTGCATATTTCGTGTTTAGCACGTCGCATCCCATGGCAACGGCATGGGATGGCACCTATCCGCGATTCACTCGATCAGAAACGGGACAGCGTCTGTATGCCAACATCAATAATTACATGGTGGAGGGAAAACGTTCCGTCAAGTGGGTGGTGGAGGATTACGAGTTGTATCATCGAACCTTCGCTTCGCTGGTGAATGCGATCGTACACGCGGGCTTTCAGCTGGAGGAATGTCAGGAATCCAACTGTTCGGACGCTCTGCGGGCACAGTATCCAAGTCGGTTTGGTGGAACGATACATCGTCCAGATTTTGTTTTTTTCAGGTGCCGCAAGCTGCTGGAATAAGCAAAAGCAACGGAGTGAAGAAAATATATGATTTTCACTCCATTGCTTTTTTCTTTGAAACACACTTTCCCCGCATCTCCCCAAAGGCGCACGAAAAAGCCTGTCTATTTGCAAAGCATTCAGACGGCAGCAGGAGTCCAGCCGAGCTTCGTTATCAAAAAAGGGACAACCTTTTCCGCTGTCCCCATTGATTGTATCATATGTTTCATGCTTTGTTGTGACCACAGGGCATGATTATTTTATTTGTTGATCTTTTCCGGGGGCTTCCGCATGGTCAGACTGATGCGGTTTTTATTCTTTTCCACTTCAAGCACCCATACGGTCACAACGTCGCCCACGCGAACGATTTCGCTGGGGTGATTCACCCGGCGCTGGGCCATTTGGCTGATATGCACCAGACCGTCCCGGTGTACGCCAATGTCCACAAATGCGCCGAAATCGGTCACGTTGCGAACGGTGCCCTTCAGTTCCATGCCGGGAACAAGGTCATCCATCTCCACCACGTCCGTGCGAAGTAAGGGTGGGGGAAGCTCGTCACGGGGGTCGCGTCCAGGCTTACTTAATTCGCGTATCATATCCTTTAGGGTCGGTTCACCGATGCCCAGCTCCTTGGCTAGCTTAGCATAACCGACCAATTCGGCTTCCTTTTGCAGCATTCCCGTGGCGGCCTCAGCCGGTGTCAGCTCAAAGCGATTCAGCAGCGCCTTGGCGGCAGCGTAGCTTTCGGGATGAATGCCGGTATTCTCAATGGAGTCCTTGCCGCCGGGAATGCGCAGGAAGCCCGCACATTGTTCGAAGGCCTTCGGACCTAACTTCGGCACTTTTTTCAGTGCCGCACGAGAGGCAAATGCACCGTTTTCCTCTCGATAGGCAACGATATTCTTGGCTACGGTTGCATTTACGCCCGCAACATGGGACAGCAGCGAGGGACTGGCGGTGTTCACGTCCACACCCACTGCATTCACACAGTCTTCGATCACGCCGGAAAGAGCTTCGTCCAGCTCGGCTTCCTTCAGGTCGTGCTGATACTGACCCACGCCAATGGCCTTCGGGTCGATTTTGACCAGCTCGGCCAGCGGGTCCTGCAAGCGCCGTGCAATGGACACAGCAGAGCGCAGGTTTACGTCAAATTGGGGGAATTCCTCTGCGGCCAGCTTGGAAGCGGAATAGACGGACGCACCCGCTTCGCTGACTACCATGTAGCTCAGCGCCCTGCCGAGATTCATGTCGCGCATCACATCTACAAAGAACTGCTCTGTTTCACGGCTAGCGGTACCGTTTCCGATGGCAACGATCTCTACGTGATGCTTGCGGATCAGGGCTTCCAGCTTGGTTTTCGCTGCTGCAGCCTCGGCCTGTGACTTGGTGAGATACACCACAGCGGTGTCCAGCACGCGGCCTGTTGCGTCTACCACGGCGACCTTGCAGCCCATGCGGTAGCCCGGATCAAGACCCATGGCAACCTTTCCCTTGACGGGCGGCTGCATGAGTAGGGGCTTAAGGTTCAAGGCGAACACACGAATCGCGGCTTGCTGAGCCTTGTCAGTCAGATCGTTGCGCAGTTCCGTGTCCAGCGAGGGAGCGATAAGACGGGTGTAAGCATCTTCACAGGCGGAAACCACATACTGGGTGGCGATGCTGCCGGTATGCGCCACATATTCCTGCTGAATGATCCGCTGCACCTGCTGCTCGTCCACGACCAGTTCGACCTTGAGGAAGCCTTCCTTTTCGCCGCGGTTCATGGCCAGAACGCGGTGCGAGGGCATCAATCGCAGGGGCTCCTGATAATCGTAGTACATGCGGTATACGCTGTCTTCCTCGCCGGAGGCCTTTGTCTGTACCTGACAAGTCTGATGATACAGGCTCTTCAGCTTTGCGCGTACACTCGCATCGTCGCTGATGCGTTCTGCCAGAATATCCATGGCGCCCTGAAGTGCTTCTTCGGGCGTATTCACGCCCTTTTCAGCATCCAGAAAGTCCTCACAAAGCTCTTCGGATGTTTTTGCTTTGGTGAGCTGAAGCAGCAGCGTGTCTGCCAAAGGCTCCAAGCCTTTTTCACGCGCAATCATGGCGCGAGTGCGGCGCTTGGGTTTGTAGGGACGATAAATGTCCTCCAACTGGCCCATAGTGGCGGCGTTGTCCAGCGCAGCTTGCAGCTCCTCTGTCCATTTTTCCTGCTTTTTCAGCGAGGATGCAATTTCATCCCGGCGGGTCTGCAAATTTCGCAGCTGGGTCAGCCGGTCATTCAGATCGCGCAGGGTGGTGTCATCCAGCGAACCGTGAGCTTCCTTGCGGTAGCGTGCGATAAAGGGCAGAATATTACCTTCGTCCAATAGAGAAATAACGGCTTCCACTTGCCATGGAGCCAGCTTGAACTCCTGACAGAGTACTTCGACTAACGTCATGTGAGAACCTCCTCTAAGTGACCCTCGCAGCCGGCTAAAAGGCCGCTTGCAAAGGCAAACATCAAATTAAAGCCGCCGCAGTCGCCGTCAACATTCAGAATTTCTCCAGCGGCATGAAGCCCGGGAACCAGATGCGAGCATAAGGTATCAGGGCTGAACTCTGATGTCTCTATTCCTCCGGCGGTGACTTGTGCGCTGTCAAAGCCTTTAACACCTGTTACAGGCAAGGCAAAGTCAGCGGCAAGTGAGGCGAGTGCATCTATTTCTGCGCTTTTCAGCGAAGCGACTGGGCGGGAAAGCGGTGTGATCCCGGCACATCGCAAGAGCGCTACGCCGAGTCGGTTTACACACAGGCCTGTCAAAAGCTGTTCCATAGGAACATCCTGCCATAGCTGTTTGCGCCGCAGAAGCTCCTGCTGTAAGGTAGCGGGAGAGTTAAATCCCATGGCACGGATGAAATTCAAATGCAACTGTACGCTGCGACCTTGCGCATAGCGGGCCAACTGCATGATGCAAACGCCGCTGAGACCGTAATCTGCAAAAAGCGCTTCACCCTCGGTGTGGTGCAGCGTTTGCGATCCCTGCGTAATCCATGCCTCCGTGCGGATACGGATGCCGGATAGGCCACGGATGGGCTGTGTATCCGTTTCAATCTGCGTGAGGGCGGGGAAGGGACGGACGAGATGATGTCCGAGCCCGGTCAGCAGCGCAAAACAGGAGCCGTCGCTTCCCAATTTGGGCTGTGCTTTTCCGCCGCCTGTTACGATCACGCGATGGGCGAAGATACTGCCATCTGTGGTACTGAGTAGAAAGCCGCCCTTGTGCAGATGTAACGCATGGACAGGGCACGCAGTATGAAGCTCCACATCTGCCTGATGGAGCGCCAACCGAAAAGCATCCAATACAGAGGCGGCTTGGCCGCTGACGGGATAGACGCGCCCCATATCTTCGGCGCGCAGTTGAAGCCCCAGCGAATGAAAGAACTGTTCCAATGCGGCGGTATCGCATCGGGAAAGAACCGTGACCGCAAAATCGTTTCCCCCCGGATAGGCGGGAGCGGAGCAATTCATTAAATTACAGCGGCCATTGCCGGTGGCAAGCAGCTTTTTCCCAACTCGATCCAGACGCTCAAACAGCAGAACGCGATCTCCGTGGCGTGCGGCGGCAATCGCTGCCGCCATACCGGCAGCGCCCCCGCCGATAACGGCTGTGGTGTTCATGAACAGCACTCCTTCTGGGCTTTTTCGGATGCACAGCGGCTTCTATTATAAACGAAATGAAGGGGAAATGCAAATGACAGAAAAGTACCGACACAACGAGCGGAGGATTCTGCATTGCAAATGTGCTAAGCTTATATTCTATAACTACAGCTTATTGCACAAAAATTGCCATGGAAGTTTTTAACCTGTTTTGCTTGCCTTTTCGACAAAAAATGATATGATAATTGCGCAGTCATTGAACTGCCGGGACGAGAGAACCTGCTGCGATGGGAGAATAATGAAGCTTGCAGGCTTTTCTTTTTCAGCAAAGTTAGTTTTCCTTAACCAACGAACTGTTTGCGCGGAGGGAGATAACGGATGAAACAATTTGAACAATGGGAAGGCTTTGAGGGTCGTATTTGGAAGGAAGAAGTCAACGTTCGGGACTTTATTCAGAAGAACTATCAGCCCTATGACGGCGACTCTTCTTTCTTGGCAGACCCGACTGAGGCGACCAACAAGCTGTGGCAGGTCGTGCAGGGCCTTCAGAAGGAAGAACGCGCCAAGGGCGGCGTTTTGGATATGGAAACACATGTGGTGTCCGGACTGACTGCTTATGGTCCCGGCTATATTAGCGAGGAATTGAAGGGCGAGGAGAAGGTTGTTGGCCTTCAGACGGACAAGCCACTGAAGCGTGCGTTTATGCCCTTCGGCGGCATCAAGATGGCGGAGCAGGCCTGCGAGACCTACGGCTATCAGTCTGATCCTCAGCTACACAAGATTTTCACGGAATATTGCCGCACCCACAATCAGGGCGTGTTTGATGCCTATACCCCTGAGATGAAGCGCGCCCGCCATAACAAGATTATTACCGGTCTGCCTGATACCTACGGCCGTGGTCGTATTGTGGGCGACTATCGCCGCGTGGCGCTGTATGGTATTGATTTCCTGATCGAAGAGAAGCAGAAGGATTTTGCAAACTGCGGCGACGGCACCATGACCGATCATGTGATCCGTCAGCGTGAGGAGCTGTCCATGCAGATCGCGGCTCTGAAGGACATGAAGAAGATGGCGGCTGTTTACGGCTATGACATTTCTCAGCCCGCGAAGAATGCGCATGAGGCGGTGCAATGGCTGTACTTCGGCTATCTGGCGGCGATCAAGACTCAGAACGGCGCGGCTATGAGCGTTGGCCGTATTGCGACCTTCCTTGATATTTACATGCAGCGCGATCTGGAGAATGGTGTGATTACCGAGTCCGAGGCGCAGGAGCTGATTGACCATATGGTTATGAAGTTCCGCATGGTGAAGTTCGCCCGTATTCCTTCCTATAATCAGCTGTTCAGTGGTGATCCCGTGTGGGCTACGCTGGAGGTGGGTGGTATCGGCGTGGACGGCCGCTCCATGGTGACGAAGACTGACTATCGCTTCCTGCGCACGCTGGAAAACATGGGCCCGTCTCCGGAACCCAACCTGACGGTACTGTATTCCAGCAAGCTGCCTGAGGCTTTCAAGAAGTACGCGGCGGAGATTTCCATCCGTACCAGCTCTGTGCAGTATGAAAACGATGACGTGATGAAGCCTGTCTGGGGCGACGATTACTCTATCTGCTGCTGCGTGTCCGCTACGCAGACGGGTAAGGAAATGCAGTTCTTCGGTGCCCGCGCCAATCTGGCGAAGTGTCTGCTGTACGCCATCAATGGCGGCGTGGATGTGAAGAGCCGTGAGCAGGTTGGCCCGGCTTATGCGCCCATTACCTCGGAATATCTGAGCTACGATGAAGTGCTTCCGAAGTACGTGGCTATGATGGACTGGCTGGCGGGTCTGTACGTGAATACGCTGAATCTGATTCAGTATATGCACGATAAGTATTATTATGAAGCGGCCGAGATGGCGCTGATTGATACTGATGTGCGCCGCACCTTTGCTACCGGTATTGCGGGCTTCTCTCATGTGGTGGACTCTTTGAGCGCCATTAAGTACGCCAAGGTCAAGACCGTGCGTGACGAAACCGGCATCGTGGTGGACTACATCACGGAGGGTGATTTCCCTCGCTACGGCAATGACGACGATCGTGCGGATGAGATCGGCTGCTGGCTGCTCAAGACCTTCTTGGAGCTGATTAAGCGCCGTCACACCTATCGTGATTCTGAGGCGACCACCTCGATCCTAACCATCACCTCCAACGTGGTGTATGGCAAGGCGACTGGTTCCATGCCCGATGGTCGCAAGGCGGGCGAGCCTTTGGCTCCTGGCGCGAACCCCAGCTACGGTGCGGAGCAGAACGGTCTGCTGGCCTCGCTGAACTCTACTGCGAAGCTGCCCTATCATTGGGCGCTGGATGGCATCTCCAACACCCAGACCATCAACCCCGATGCGCTGGGCCACAGCGAGGAGGAGCGTGCCAATAATCTGGTGCAGGTGATGGATGGCTACTTCGATCAGGGCGCACACCATCTGAACGTGAACGTGTTCGGCAAGGAGAAGTTGCTGGACGCCATGGAGCATCCGGAGAAGGAAGAGTATGCTAACTTCACCATCCGCGTTTCCGGCTATGCGGTGAAGTTCATCGACCTGACCCGCGAGCAACAGTTGGATGTGATCTCTCGTACCTGCCACGCGAGGATGTAATTTCATGGAAGGCAGAGTTCATTCCCTTGAAACCTTTGGCCTTGTGGACGGCCCTGGCGTGCGTTTTGTCGTGTTCATGCAGGGGTGCGCCATGCGGTGCCAATACTGCCACAATCCTGAAACCTGGAGCGGCGACAGCGCAGAGGTGCAGCGCTTTGAGCCTAAGACATTGTTCGAAAGAATCTACCGCTATCGCCGCTACTGGGGAAGGGATGGCAAAAACGGCGGCATTACCGTCAGCGGCGGAGAACCGCTGCTGCAAATGCCCTTTGTGGAGGAGCTCTTCACCATTGCCCATGCGCATCATGTGCATACCGCGCTGGACACCGCCGGTCAGCCCTATCGGGAGGATTCGGCGTTCCAGACAGACTTTGAGCGCTTGATGAGCGTGACTGATCTGGTATTGCTGGATTTGAAGGTTATGGACGCATCGGTGCATAAAACGCTGACGGGTCATGACAATGCCAATATACTGGCTATGGCACGGCGGCTGGGAAAGATGGGTAAGCCGATATGGATTCGGCATGTGCTTGTTCCAGGCTTGACCGATGATGAAGATGATCTGCGTGAGATGGCGGCGTTTATCCGCAGCTTGGGTTCCGTGACTCGCGTGGAAGTGCTGCCGTATCACACGCTTGGCCTCGCCAAGTGGGTAAAGCTGGGTATCTCGTATCCGCTGGACGGCGTGCGAACGCCGACGGAAGAAGAGGTTCACCGCGCAGAGGAGCTTCTCTGCGTGAAGGATTATTCCGCCTGAGGCATTCGGCTATCGGCTTGACCTCCTGTCAAGCCGATAGCCCTGCGGGCGGCGTAAACGCGGAATAGAAAATATTTTGACGATTTTTTCATCGTATTTCCCGAAAAATGAATGAAAAACCCCCGTCGTGTAATTGACAACGCTCTTTAGAATGCTTATAATTATTGAGTACGAGGATTCCCGCGTTTTTTGGCGTGTCCTGCCAAATCACGCGGCTTTTCCATGGGCTTTTTCCGGGACGGCCGGAAGTGCCCAATCATTGTCAAGGAGGTACATCCATGGCACTCAAAATGACCGTTGACGGCAATACTGCTGTCAGCCATGTCGCTTATGCGTTCAGCGATGTGGCAGCCATTTACCCCATCACGCCTTCCTCTCCCATGGCGGAAGTCGCGGATGAGTGGTCTGCGCAAAATCGTAAGAATCTGTTTGGTCAGACGGTGAAGATTGCTGAGATGCAGTCCGAGGCCGGTGCTGCCGGCGCTGTGCACGGCTCTTTGTCCGCAGGCGCGCTGACTACCACCTTTACCGCTTCTCAGGGTCTGCTGCTGATGATCCCGAATATGTACAAGATCGCCGGTGAGCTGACTCCCGCGGTGTTCCACGTGAGCGCCCGTGCGCTGGCTTATCATGCGCTGTCTATCTTCGGCGACCATAGTGACGTTATGGCTTGCCGTCAGACCGGCTTTGCCATGCTGGCCAGCAACTCTGTTCAGGAAGCCTGCGACATGGCGCTGGTGGCGCATCTGTCTACCCTGAAGTCTTCCGTTCCCTTCCTGCACTTCTTCGACGGCTTCCGTACCAGCCACGAGATCCAGAAGATCGAAGCGCCTGAGTACGAGGAGATCGCCAAGCTGGTGCCGTGGGACAAGGTGGAAGAGTTCCGTGCCCGCAGCCTGAACCCTGAGCATCCGCATCAGGCCGGTACTGCGCAGAACCCTGACATTTACTTCCAGGGCCGTGAGGCTGGCAACAAGTATTATCTGGCTGTGCCGGAAATCGTTGAGGAGACGATGAAGCAGGTCGGTGAGCTGACCGGCCGTCATTATCACCTGTTCGATTACGTTGGTGCGCCCGATGCCGATAAGGTCATCATGGCCATGGGCTCCGGCTGCGACGTGGCCGACGAGGCTGTGGCGAAGATGGTCGAGATGGGTGAGAAGGTTGGCGTGATTAAGTGCCACCTGTATCGTCCTTTCTCTGTAAAGCACTTCATCGCCGCGATCCCCGCGACCTGCAAGAAGATCGCTGTGCTGGATCGTACCAAGGAATCCGGTTCTCTGGGCGAGCCTCTGTATCTGGATGTGTGTGCTGCGCTGGCTGAGGCCGGACGCTCCGACATCAAGGTCGTGGGCGGCCGCTACGGTCTGGGCTCCAAGGAATTCACCCCCACCCATGTGAAGGCTGTCTTCGCCAACCTGGATGGTGAGATGAAGAACCACTTCACCGTTGGCATCAACGATGACGTGACCGGCACTAGTCTGCCTGTGGGTGAGCTGTTCAATGCTGCTCCCGCCGGTGCGATCAGCTGCAAGTTCTATGGCCTGGGTTCCGATGGTACTGTTGGCGCCAACAAGAATTCCATCAAGATCATCGGCGACCACACCGACATGTACGCCCAGGCGTATTTCGCTTACGACTCCAAGAAGTCCGGCGGCCTGACCGTTTCTCACCTGCGCTTCGGCAAGAAGCCCATCAAGTCTCCGTATCAGATTGACGCGGCTGACTTCGTGGCTTGCCACAACCCTGCCTATGTGACCATGTACGACATGGTGTCCTCTCTGAAGGACGGCGGTGTGTTCCTGCTGAACTGCCAGTGGAAGCCCGAAGAGCTGGATGAGCATCTGCCTGCTTCCATGAAGCAGCTGCTGGCCAAGAAGCACGCTCGTTTCTACATCATTGATGCTATTGACCTGGCGGCTAAAGTTGGCATGGGCAACCGCATCAACACCATCATGCAGGCCGCTTTCTTCAAGCTGGCTGATGTGATTCCTTATGAGCAGGCCGACGAGTACATGAAGGCCTATGCGAAGAAGACCTACGGCAAGAAGGGCGATGCGGTTGTCCAGAAGAACTGGGACGCTATCGACATCGCCATTTCCGGTCTGCAGGAAGTCAAGGTGCCCGAAGCGTGGGCGACTGCCACCACCGGCGCTGTTGCGCAGAAGGTGAAGGGCACCACCGAGTACTTTGATACCTTCGTGCATCCCATTCTGGCGCAGGAGGGCGATAAGCTGCCCGTGAGTGCGCTGGATCCCCGCGGCATGGTGCCCACCGGAACCACTAAGTTCGAGAAGCGCGGTATTGCCGTGAAGGTTCCTGAGTGGATCGCCGATAACTGCATCCAGTGCGGCAACTGCTCGCTGGTTTGCCCGCATGCCTGCATCCGCCCCATCTATGTGGAGGAAGGTACGGCGGTTCCTGCAAACTATGTGACCAAGAAGGCCACCGGCAAGGAATTCGCCGGTATGCTGTACCGTATGCAGGTCAGCCCGCTGGATTGCACCGGCTGCGGCAACTGCGTTGAGGTTTGCCCCGCCAAGACCAAGGCTCTGGAAATGAAGCCTCTGGATACTCAGCGCGGCGAGGAAGAAAACTGGGAGTTCGCTATGACTGTGCCTGAGGTTGCGGATCGCATCACCAACAAGGCCAGCGTGAAGAACAGCCAGGCGCTGAAGCCCCTGTTCGAGTTCTCCGGCGCTTGCGCGGGCTGCGGCGAGACCCCCTATGTGAAGCTGGTTACCCAGCTGTTCGGCGATCGCATGATCGTGGCGAACGCTACGGGCTGCTCTTCCATCTATGGCGGTTCCGCTCCCACCTGCCCCTATACCACCAACAATGAAGGCCATGGTCCCGCTTGGGCGAACAGCCTGTTTGAAGACAACGCCGAGTTTGGCTTCGGTATGAATCTGGCTGTGACCCAGCGCCGCAACAAGCTGGCTGAGACCGTGAAGGCGCTGATTGCGGTTGAATGGACCGATGCGCCCATCAAGGCGGCTGGTCAGGAATGGCTGGACAACATGGATGACGCTGAGGGCTCCAAGGCTGCTGGTAAGAAGCTGCTGGCTGCTTGCAAGGATGCCATCTGCGACGGCTGCGACTGTGATGCGTGCAAGCTGGCCCGCGAGGTCGTTGGCATGGCCGATCTGCTGACCAAGAAATCCATCTGGATCTTCGGCGGCGACGGCTGGGCGTATGACATCGGATACGGCGGCGTGGATCACGTGCTGGCGCAGAACCAGGATGTCAATATCTTGGTGCTTGATACCGAGGTGTACTCCAACACCGGCGGACAGGCTTCCAAGTCTACGCCTACCGGCTCTGTAGCGAAGTTCGCTGCGGCTGGCAAGCGCACCAAGAAGAAGGATCTGGGCATGATGGCCATGAGCTATGGCTACGTGTACGTGGCAACGGTGGCTATGAGCGCCAATCCCGCTCAGCTGCTGAAGGCCATGACCGAGGCTGAGGCTTATCACGGCCCGTCCCTGATCATCGCCTATGCGCCCTGCATCAACCATGGTATTAACATGGGCAAGGCTCAGGAGGAAATCAAGAAGGCCGTGGCTTGCGGCTACTGGCCCCTGTACCGCTACAACCCCGAGAAGGCTGAGGCTGGCGAGAATCCCATGACGCTGGACAGCAAGGATCCCACCGAGAGCTATCAGGACTTCCTGAAGGGTGAGGTGCGTTACACCTCTCTGGCGAAGCTGTTCCCGAACGTGGCTGAGAAGCTCTTCGAGCATTCCGAGGAGGACGCGAAGCTGCGCCGTGAGAACTACAAGAAGATGGCTGGCCAGGAGTAATTCCTCTCAACCGGTTGATTTTCACCCCTGCTCCATATGGAGCAGGGGTCTTTTGCTGTTCAAAAAAATATCTTATAGGAAATTTATATGATTACTTGTTGCATTTGATCTGCTAAGAGGGTATTGCCGAAAATAGAAAATACCCACCCGGCGAGAATGCCGGGTGGGTGATAGGGGAGTATCAAATTCTTACTTGACGTAACGGTCATAAGCGGTCTGATAGACGTTCAGCACATCCTGAAGACCCATACTTTCTACCTTTGCGGCGTAAGCATCGAACTGATCCAGACTCTCGACACCCATGATGAACTTGTCGATCATCTCGTTGACATAGGTTTCAATTTCGGTGTACTTCTCGTTGATGATGCTCTGCTCATCGCTGGTGAAAGCGAGCGTGGGGAAGGCCTTACCGACGTGGCCCTCATTCTCATACTGTTCACGGATGCTGCGCACAGCGTCGGACACGAAAGCGTTCTCATAGCGGACGTCCTGACGGAGCGTCAGCAGACTCTGCACACCGAAGGAACGCAGGGCATCCTGAGGAGACAGACCGTCGGGGTTGTTCATGATGAGATCGGTATACTTCAGTTCGCCGTCCACGACCTCATACTGCTCACCTTCCACACCGAAGTTCATCAGCATCATGCCTTCGTCGCTGTACAGGTAGTCCAGCAGCTTCATGGCAGCGGCCTTCTGCTCCTCGGAAGCGCCCACGAAAATCGCGGCATTCCATTCACCATCGTTGATGGGCTGGAGCTGATCGCGGGTTTCGCTGATGCCGGTGGGGCCTTCGGGAGGCAGCGCACCAACGATGTTGATGTCGGTCTCGGTGTTCTTGAACAGGTTAGACACGTTGTCAATGTAGGCCACCCAGTCGTAGCTCATGAAGACCTGATTATTGGTCCACTCGCTATACCAGCCGGTCTTGTCCAGCGTCAGGTATTCCATGTCGATCAGACCCTCGGCATAGCAACGATGCAGCCATTCCAGCGCATCCTTCATGCGGGGATCGGTCGCGCCGTACTTCACAACGCCGTCCTCTTCAAAGATGCCGTCGCTGATGCCCCAGTTATGCACGAAAGGCATGAGGTTCGCACGATTGTTGGAACCATTCTTGCGGACAGAGAAGGGGATTTCATCCGCAATTTCATTGCCGTTGGGATCGCCTTCCTTGATGGCCTTGAACACGTTGTACAGATCCTCGGTGGTCTTGGGCGTTTCAAGGTTCAGCTTGTCCAGCCAATCCTGACGATAGAAGTAGACCTTCGCGCAGGTGATGGCGGTGCGCTGGCCAATGAAGCGAATGTTGCCGTCGCTGTCCACGACCTTGCGGCGGATGTCGGGATCGCTGTACACGGCCCACAGGTTGGGTGTGTCCGTCTCATTGACGCGGTCGGTTAGATTCTCCCAAGCATCCTTGTATTGCAGCAGACCCTTAGCGGTGTATTGCACGATGGTGGGAATATCGCCGCCAGCCATCAGCAAGCCATACTTTTCTGACAGGCTCTCAGAGGGTGCGGAGATGATCTCGATGTTGATGCCAAGGCGTTCCTTCAGCAGCTCGATGGTCTCAAGACCATTGCGGAAGGGCATGTTCTCACGGTCGGAACCCCAGATGGTGATGGTCACGGGCTCTTCCGCCGAAGCGGTGGAAACCAGCGTGAGCGGCAGCAGCGCAACGGCCATTAGGACTGCCAGAAGACGGGTCGCAAGTTTTTTCATGGGAAAACCTCCTTGTTCATTTATCTCTTTATCCCCCTAATGGGGTGAGATGCTTAGTTATTCCTTTACGGAACCAATCATAACTCCCTTGACGAAATACTTCTGCACGAAGGGATATACGCACAGCATAGGCAGCATGGCGACCACGATCGTAGCGTATTTGATACCTTCCGCCATATTGCTTTCCGTGCTTGAAGCGTTCTCCACGATTTCGTTCATCAGCACAACCTGACGCAGAATAATTTGCAGCGGGAAGAGCTCCTTATCGCTCAGATAGATTACGGCATTGAAGTAGCTGTTCCAATGTCCCACAGCGTAGAACATGCCGATGGTCATCAGGCTGGCCATACTCAACGGGAGCACGATCTTGAACAGAATGCCAAAGTCTGTGCAGCCGTCCAATTCAGCGGCCTCGACCAGACTGGAGGGAATAGCGAGGAAGAAAGTTCGCATCAGGATCATGTTATAGGTGCTGACGGCGCTGGGAAGAATCATTGCCCAGATGGTGTTCAGCAGTCGATAATCCTTCACGATCAGGAAGGTTGGAATCATGCCGCCGCCGAAAAACATCGTGAAGGTACACATCAGAGTAAAGAACCGACGACCGACCATCTTTTTCTGACTCAGCGCCCATGCGCCGCATACAGTCAGAATCAGATTGATGAACGTACCCAGTACGGTATAAAGAATCGTATTGCGGTAGCTGGTCCAAAGCTGGGGATAATTGAAAACCTTCGTATAGGCCTTCGCGTGTGGCTGCACCGGCAGGAAGCTTACATCGCCGCGCAGAATGGCCGTTTCCTCGGAGAAAGAACAGGCAATAACGTAGACGACCGGGTACAGCATCAGGAAGCAGACGAGAATCAGGAACACCGTGTTCAGCTTCAGAAAGGCTCTACGGCTGAAGGATTCCCGGATTACGTTGCTGCGCCGAGCGGTTGAGGTTTGCATCATGGGGAGCCCTCCTTTCTTACCACAGACTGTTGTCGTTATAGGTGCGGCTGAGCCAGTTGCTGAACACGACCAGCGCAAAGCCGATAACACTCTGGAACATGCCCACAGCTGTTGCATAGCTGTATTCGCCGCCCTTGAGACCACGGCGGTATACATAGGTACCAATCACGTCGCTGGTTTCCATGTTGGCGCTGTTTTGCAGCAGCAGGATGGTCTCATAGCCGGCATCCATGACATGGCCTAAGCGCATGATAATCAGCACGACGATGGTGCCGGAAATGCCCGGCAGAGTTACGTGCCACATCCGGCGCAGGTATCCGCCGCCGTCCACCGTGCAGGCCTCATATAGCTCGCTGTTGATGCCGCTGATGGCTGCAAGGAAAATGATGGAGTTCCAACCAATATTTTTCCACAGATTCATCAGCGTGTAGATCATGCGGAAGGATTCCGGCTGTGTCATGAAATATTGGCGTTCACCGCCCAGCGCCGCAATGATGTTGTTAATCAAGCCGCTGGAAGGGGAAAGAAACTGTACCATCATACTGGCAATGACTACAGACGAAATGAAGTAAGGCATGTAGGTGATCGTCTGGGTAATCTTCTTGAAACGGGGACGCTGAACTTCATTGATGAGCAGTGCCAGCAAAATGGCCGCAGGGAAATTCAGCACCAGATCGTACAGGTTAATCAGCAGCGTATTGCGGACAAGACGCCACAGATAGATGGAACTGAAAAACTGCTTGAAGTATTTGAAGCCTACCCATGGACTTTTCTCAAAACCAAGAAATGCGTTGTAATCCTTGAAAGCGATGCTCAGTCCCAGCATGGGAGCGTACCTGAACATAATGTAATAAACCAGCACCGGCAGGAACATCAGGTATAGGTATTTTGCGGACCAGATCCTCCGGCCTAAACGCGCAACAGCGGACTTTTGTTTTTTCTGCACGCGGCTCACCTCCACGCAGAAGCATAGCATGTCAGAGGCCGTTCTGTCATCGCAGAAACCGGGAAGATAATCGACAAATACACTTTTCGAGCATCATCAATTCTGCTCTTCCGTGTGCAAAATCGCCATACGATACTGTCCCGGTGTGATTCCTTCGGCTTTTTTGAACATACGGATGAAGGTATTCTGATTTTCCACGCCTACGCTTTCGCCAATTTCATGGATGGTAAGCTCTGTGTTCTGCAAAAGCTCTTTTGCCTTTGACACGCGTATATCGTTGAGCGCTTTCAGGAAGCTTGTGCTTCCGACCTTTCGGAAAATCAAGCCGATATAGCTGGGGGATAAAGATAATGCCTCGCTGGCGGTGTCCAAAGAAATATTGTGTACATACTCCTGCTGCACATAGGCCATCAACCGGGCGTAGAGTTTTTCTTCCTGTGTAGAGGCGTTGACCTTCAGTTGATCCATCAACGCGCTGTAAATAGTTTGCAACTGCTCCATGGCCCGTGCGCTTAATGGGGCTTCATTCAACTGTGCCTGTGCGGCTTCTACCTGTTGTGCAAAGCTGTCGCTTACGCCCGCTTGCCATGCAATGCGGCGTGCAGTAAACAGGAGCGCCTGTACCAGCTTTCCACGAAGCACATAGCTGCCGTTTTCGGACTGACCCAAGGTGCGAAGGAATGCCGCAACCTCGTCCCGCTGTCCGCCTAACACCAGATTGGTCAAGCGCAGCTCGGCTGCCAAGCTGTATTCGGTGTCGGGCTCCATGGAAATCTCCTCGGCATAATAAATGTTTCGCTCACCCAGCTGCTCGCCATTGCGCAGAGCCAGCATAGCCTCTACCAGCGAATCAGAAATATGCTCCAAGTGATAGGAGCGGCCAACGCCGATCTGGCAGGAAACCAGTTGGGAGAAGCGTGCATGGCAATCCTCGAGATAACGGTAAATCCATTCGGGGTTGGGATGATCGGCGGCAATGTTGAAGGTAATCAGCAGACTGCCATCCAGACGCTGCGCGCACCAAACCGTCAATGCGCCGTAATCGGTTGTGTGCTGTTGCTCCTCCACCCAATCTGCCAGATTTTGCCCTATTGCTTCCCGAAGCCGCTCTGCGTCACGTATACTCAGTTCAATTACGGCGGCTTGTACGCGGTCATAGGGCAGTGTGATTTGCGCTTGTTGAAGTGATTCTACGGCATTGCGCTTTAAGCGCCCCTCCATCCATTCACCCAACAGATTGTTTTTCAGCAGCCGATTCACCTCTTGATTGGAGAGGCTCAACGTATGGTTCTCTTCGGAAATCAGATGAATCGCATCGTCCAGCAGCTTATACTCATCTGCTTTTTCTGCATGGGGAAGCGCATGCCCCATTTGCCGAATGCTTTGCAGCAGATTCTCGAGCGGCGCATACATGCGCTTGCTGAAGAACGTAGCGGCCAGCAGACCGGTCAACATACAAACACCCATAATCAGCATGGTCAGACTGCGAATTTCCGTGGCCTGTGCGAACATTTGCGTAAAGGGCATAATGGCCATACAGTAAAGTCCCTGCGCATCGGTTTCCATGGCCAGTACACCGTATTCCTGCCCGTTATAGCGGATGGTGCTGGCATGATTCTCCATATAGGTTTTGCATAATGCACCGGTCAGGTCATTCGTTACGCCCAATAAGGCGTTTCCTTCATTATCGGCCAGCAGCATGAAGCTGCTTTGGCTTTCAGTCAGAAAGGAAGCCACTTTACTGCCCTGCAAATGAAAAAACGCAAAATCTTTTCCCGCAGGGGCATTGATGGGCAGGGCGGACATAAACACAAGCACCTTTTCCGAGCTCATGATCCGGCGTACGGAATCCACCCCTACGAACATGCACAGCTTGGATGAGGATGTACGCTGCAATTCTGCTTGCATGGTTCGCAGGGTGATGTGCTCCATGTATTCGTAGAAATCTTCGGAGTTGCTGCTGCTCTTGGAGGTTACGATCTGGTCGAGATTGTTCAAGTAAATGCCAATATCGCAAATGGTATTGCTGAAGGCCTGCATTTGCAGCAAACGGGCAATCAGCTTTTGCTTTTCTAAAATACTGGAGGCATCTTGCTTGTGTAGCGCGATCAACATCTGCACCGAGTTGTCATTGCTCAACTGCCAAGAAAAGGAGCGAAGCTGCTCCAACTGCTGATTGATGGAAGAGCAAGCAGCTTTCAGCAGCGTTTCATGCTGCTGCCAAGCGTCGGCAATGAGCTGGCGGGAGGTATGGCGGTAAATAAGCATGCCCGTCAAACTGGTAGCGATCAGGGTAAACGACAGCAACAGCACCGTCAGTTGAACGCGCACGCTGCGCCCGGGCAGACGTGCAGAAAATCCTTTTCTTGAACTTGCCATCGCTGTTCGTCTCCTTTCGTAATGCCTACATAGAAAATGTTCGGGCATCAGCAAGCTGCACCCGAGCATGTATCTTATTATAGGAAAAGGCAGGGGATTGGTCAATGCAGAAAAAGGTCATGTCGCAACCCGCCTGCAGAATGAGGGAGTCAGTTTTTTTGGATTTCTGCTTCCGGACGCTGCATATCCTTCATGGCCAGCAGATCGTGATGATAAATATATTGCAGCGCAGCCAATGCGAAAGAAAGGTTGCCGTCTTTTAACGCCTGCGCAATGTCCAGATGATAGGGGATAGTCGCTCGCCAACATGTGTCGGCATTGGGAAGCATCCCTGCGTAGCCGTTCAGCGTGTCAACCATGGAAAGCGTCAGTTGGCGCAGCATGTCACTTCCACTGCAATCAAGCAGTTGTAAATGAAAAGCGCGATCCGCTTCCTTGGAGTACCCAGTTTCATTCAAACTGGCTTGCAACTGCTGCGCTGTGGCATAAAGGCTCTCCCGCTGTTCCGCAGAGGCATAACGGGATGCGCGGCGGATTGCCAATTCATCCAACCAGATCTTGATCTCTAAAAGCTCTTGATAATTGATGCGGCAGAGCTTCACATCCAACTGTTCTGGAAAGATGCTTTTACAGAGGAAGGTCCCTTTGCCCAACTGGCGTGTGATAATGCCTTCCTTTTCCAGAATAGCCAGCGCCGCACGCAGGGTATTACGCCCTATCTGTAGCTGTTCAGAAAGCTCACGCTCTGATGGAATGCGATCGCCCGGCTTGAGCTCCTGACTGGTAATTAGACGGCATACAGCTTCAGTGGCTTTGATACTCAGCAGATCACGCGTTACCGATTTCGGAGAAAGTAAATCATCAGTCATACGCACGCCTCCTGTCGGTCTATTGGTTCCTGAATCAGACCAATCATGCATTTAGTATAGGAAGAAAAAGGCTTTTTGTCAAATGCAAGATGGAAAAAGGTTTTATATAATGACCAATAAAGGCGGCTGTGCCTTGCAAAGAGCCGTGACCTGTGTTACAATGAGCGCGGTTAAACTTCTCTAAAGTTGAAAGGAGCGTTTTGTCATGGCTTCCTACATTTATGAGACGCATATGCATACTTCTCAGGCCAGCGCGTGCGGACGGTCGCTGGGGCGGGAGTATATTCCGAAATATATGGATGCCGGTTACGCTGGAATCATCATTACCGATCATTTCTTCCGGGGAAATTGTGGCATTGACCGCAGTTTGCCATGGGCAGAGCGTATTCACCTGTTTTGTCAGGGCTATGAGGATGCACGGGAGGAAGGCGCAAAGCGTAATTTTCCGGTGTTCTTTGGCTGGGAGGAGAATCAGGACGGCGATGAATATCTGATCTATGGCTTGGATGAAGCTTGGTTGATCTCGCATCCGGAAATGGAGCGTTGGACGCGCTTGGAGCAGTATGAGCAGGTGCGAGCTGCGGGCGGCTGTGTGGTGCAAGCGCATCCCTTCCGGGAGCGGAGCTACATTCAGACGATTCATCTTTCTACGGGCTGTGTGGATGCGGTCGAGGCGGTCAATGCAGGAAATGCTGTACCGTGGAATGGATTGGCTACGCGCTACGCACAGCGTCTGGGGCTGCCGATGACAGGCGGTTCGGATAATCATTGCGCGGCAACCATGGAGAAGGAACCACTTGCGGGCGTGATCTTTGACCATCCATTGAGCAGCATTCATGATTATGTAGATGCTATCCGTAACCTCAAGCCTTTTGGCGTATATGCGCAGCCGGAAAACCTGCAATGGCCGACGGGATATACACCGTCTCTGCCTGTGGAGATTCGTGGCAAGCACGATGAGATTTTACAGGGCGACATAATGAAATTCCTTGAAACGGGAAACTGGTAAAGCTATGATAAATAGGCGGGTATGAGAAAAGCCTCCTGCGGCAGCGCTTGTGCTACTGCAGGAGGCTTTTGCCTTTTATACTTGTCCCTTAAGGCAATACCGCACAAATGAGTTGGTGCGATGGCGAATGCATTTTTTGTCAGATGCGATTGCAGAAATCGAAGGTTTACTGGAGGTAAATCGAGATTTCTGCAAGAAGCAGATGGCAGAAAAGGCATCGCCATCGCTGCCGACGAATTGTGCGGTAGTGCCTTAAATATCCGTGCGCTCGGCCTTTTCAAAGTCAAGAATCGTCTGATGACCGCCGGCATTGATCTCGATTGCGCCCGCGTCAAATTCCGTCTGAGCAAACTCGTTATCATAGCGCTTGTAGCCATGGATGCAGATGGTTTCTCCCCCTACGGTCAGGGGCCTGTTCCAGCCGAAGGTGATCTCACCCTGAGAGGGAGACTGGTAGATCAGGTTGTGCGTGTCGCCGCACACCTTTTTCCCGGCAAAGCCGTCCATGAACGCCTCAAAGCTGCCGTTTTCAGCCTTGGAGCCCATTTCAATGACCCACACGTTTGCGTGACCCTGCGCGATGTACTCATAATCGTCGGCACGGTCATATTTCTCCTGCCAGCTTTCGGCGTACAGCTCTTTGAACATGGCGGGATCCTTCTTTTCCCAGTAGCCGGGCAGCAGCGAATACACCGCCGCATACCCATCGCCTTTGCGGCCAAAGATCCAGCCCTCCTTCTCCACCACCTCGTCCATCTCATGCCTGGGGAAGTAGAGGTGGGAATAGAGGTAATCCACAAAGTCGGGTTCAACGCGGTACAGACACAGCAGCACGTTTTCATGCTGCACGGCGCGGGGCAGGGTCAGGTTGCCGGCCCAGCAGTTGGGACGGTTGGAATACTCGGTGGAAGCGGGATTGGTTGTAAAGATGACTGCCTTGCCGCCCAGGGAGGCCGTCCAGGGATGCTGCTGATAGCCCATGCGGCCCTTGCGGAAATCCTGCGCGCAGCTGAGGATATAGTCCGGCGTACGGCGTGTGTAGATGTCCACCTGTGTCATGGCTGTGAAGTCGGGCGCATCCACGCAGGGCACACCAGCCTCATCATGCAGCTTGTAGCGCTCATAGTAGGCGCGGACACGGTTAGTCATCCAGTTCCATGTGGGGAACACCTTCAGCGAGTTCTCAATGGTCAGGCGGTCGGAGTATGTCTGCTGGCCCCAGAAGAACATGATGTTGTCAAAGTCGGCGGGATCCACGCCATAATACTTGGCGTCCGCCACGTCGATGCTCATGCGCTCGCGGTTGGTTTGGATTCCCGTGGGAGCCGCTGCTGCCGCCAGGATAGCCTTGGGACAAACATAGCCGTTGGCAGCCAACATCACGGCGCAGTTGCTCATGGTGCCGGCGTATCCCTTATCAAACAGCAGCGCCATCACGGCGGAGCAATCCTCATAGTCGGGCTCGATGATAAAGCGGGTATAGACGCGGCCATGGGTGGTGGGCAAGTGCCCTTCAAAATGATTGACCGCCAGGTCAAACACCAGCATGTCAATCAGCATGCGGCAGCGGGTGCGGATATCCGCCTCGTCGGCATAGATCATCAGGTTGACCAGACCCAGCATGTCCTCCATGTAGTATCCCTGAGTCAGCCATTCGCTGAAGCCGAAGCGCTCACGCCAGTTCAGCCAGCGGCGCAGGAAGGCGGTGGCATGGGCGTGATGCTCAGCGCCGGTCATGCCATTGTTGGGGAACACCACGTCAGGATACATCTGCCCCACCAGATATTCGGCGCTGTGATACAGGATTTGATGATTCTCGGTGAAGAAGCAGGCGTGCACATCGCCGGGCTCGTCCAGCCAATACTTGAAATGAATCAGACTCTGTTCAATCTTCTGTGCCTGCTCCTCATTCAGGCGCGTTCCGCGATGCTCGCGCAGCATACGGATCAGCGCGGGGATGGTGAAATCAGCGCAGTCCAGGCGGGCGTCGATGCGCGCAAGCGCCTTGTCAATGGCGAAGTTTCGAATAGGCGGCGTGTCGATCCCGGCCTTTTGCAGCTCCATCTTCGCCAGATCGTAATACAGGCCCAGGAAGCCGTTGAACGCGCCAAACGCGCCGGACATTTCCTCGGGCGTGGTTGCAGCCTGGACCTTTCCAAGCTCCACGACATGTTCCAGATACTTCAGGTTGTCCATGTGATTATTCCTCGCTTTCATGATATTCATCCGCCGTCTCGGCGGCTATGGTACTGTCTGCGGAGGGATGCTTCCGATACTCGCCGGGGGAGCATCCCATATACTGTTTGAACAGACGATACATGGTCTGCTCGCTGCCAATGCCGACCTGCTCGGCAATATCCCGCTGGGAGATGGTCGTATTCACCAGCAATTCCTTCATCTTTTCAAGGCGGATGCCGAGCAGATAGGCTGAAAAGGTTGTTCCCATCTCCGTCGATATGATCTTTCTGAGATAGGAATAGCTGATTCCCAGCGCGCTTGCCACATCCTCGGGCGTAAGAGACTCGGCATAGTGATCGCCGATGTAGCGGATAAACTTGTTCGTATAGCCGCTGCCGCCCTTGTGCGCCTTAGCCAACTGCCTGGAAAGCTGAACAAATTTGCCCTCCAGCCATGTCAGCATGTGCTCCAAGGTGTCAAAGCTGCTCAGATAACGGAACGGGGAATGCTCCGGTTCGTCAAACAAGGCGTTGAACTGCACGCCCTTGCGAAAGGCCGTCTGGATCAGCACGCCTAAGAGCTGGGACACGGCGAACTCCAGGTCGTCCATACCTGCGTCGCTCTCCAGCAGCTTTGCAAGCAGCTCCCTCAGGCGTTCATGAATCGCGTTTTCTCCCCGGTCAATCGACGAGACAATGCTCTGGATCTTTGCCTGCGGGAACGTAAAGGATCTTGACACGCCCATTCCGGGCGTATAAAGGATGGTGCACCCGACGCCGCGCACCAGCTTCCAGCGGATCGCGCGCTTGGCCTCGTTCAGCGCCTCGGCCACATGCTCCCGTCCGGAAAAGACGGAGGAGCAGGAAAAGCTGAGCGTGCAGGTGGTGAAAGCCTGCATAAGGGCTGACGATTTGTCCATCAGTGCCTGACGCGCCTGTTCGGAGGGGCTGTTCTGGAAACTGACGGCGGCGGCAATGGACCACTCATTGATCCGCACTGTGTAGGAGCTTTCCCCCTCCCCCAGAATACCTCGGAGAGAATAGCGCAGCAGATAATCCAGAAAGGGCGACAGCTTACGCGCCTCGACAATGTGCTGATGCGGCTCGTCAATATCGCAAAGTAGGAACACATAATGATCGAAGGATGCCAGATGAACCAGCATACTTTCGGTCAGCTTGTTGGAAGTGACGGCTTCATAGAGCTGAAGATCCATCTGCTGGATGGTTTCCTGCCCATCGCTGGCATGCCATTGCTCCGATACCTGAGTCAGGACGTTGGTGGCTTCCCTGGCCGTGTCGGTTGGGATCGACTGTTCCTGCAATTGACGTTCAAGGGTAGCCTGCAATTCGGCGATGGGACGGTTCATCTGCCGCGCAATCATGCGGAAGCTGATGACGATGACCATGATGAACACCGCCAGCACTATCAGCGCATACAGCGCCTGCTGCACCACGGTCATGATCACAATATCGCCCGACACCCATACCACATAGAGGAAATGCCTGCCCCGATAGGCCAATGTCATTTAGTTAATCCACCCACCTCCTATGCGGGTAGAAGAATCGCGTAGG
>USCW01000003.1 GCA_900553315.1 uncultured Eubacteriales bacterium | reverse complement strand
CCCTCGCAATACTCCGTTATTCTGTTTTTCCTAGGCACTCTGGCGGGCAGGTGGAGTCGCTGCCGGTGTAGCACTCGGAGAAAAGACCGGCGGTTGAGTAAGGCTCGTCGGCAACGTAGAGATGCGAAAGGTCGCCAAGACCCATACAGCGGAAGCTGACCTCACCCTTGATGCGCTCCTCTGTGATGATCGTGGTCACGGAAGAGGGCTGCATACAGAAGCATTGCCACAGCGGAATGGGCGGAATGCCGCATAAATGACTAAGGAGCGCCATACTGATGCCAAAGTGGCAGAAGAATACCAGCGTGTCCGGCTTGTTGTCCTCACAGCGGTAAATGGGCCCGTCTCGATGATAACCGTGCTGTGCCAGCAAACCGTCCAACCCTGCAACGGTCTCATCCCAAATGGCCTGTACCGTGCCATCCTGAACCTGCGGATTCTTCAGCCACGCATCCGGCTTATAAAACTCGGGGTGCGCATTCCATTCCCGTGGACGATAGTCCCAAGGAATGTCCTGACGCCCCTCAGCGGGGTTGAAGCAGCGGCCGCGAAATTCTGCCAGCCAAGGTAAAACCTCGGCAGTACGGTTCAGCTTGTTCAGCGTGTAGGACGAGGTATCGCGGGCACGGCCCTGCGGAGAAACATAAAAATTCTTTACGTCCAGTTTGCATAAACGCCGACTGAGCAGCTCCGCCTCCCGACGCCCTTTGGGAGTCAGAGAGTCAATGGTGTAGTCCGGCTCGGCGTGACGCACGAGTAAGATTTTCATGGGGAGTGACCTCGCTTTCCATTCGGAATGTTTTCAGTATAACACCAGAACGGCCGCAGCGCAAATACAGCGCTGTGAAAGCTGAACAAAAGGATGTAAAAAAGTATTTTCTGGAAAGAAGGCGTTTGTGCATGACAAAGTGGCTCATCCATCGTTTTATCCATGACGCGGAGAACACTAGTGACCAGCGCGTACGCGGCAGCTATGGCACGCTGGGCTCCTGTGTGGGAATCGGCGTGAACCTGCTGATGGCGTTGATGAAATTCCTGATGGGTATCCTGACGGGTTCTGTGGCTGTTACGGCGGACGCGGCGAATAACTTGTCCGACGCAGGCGGCAGCATTGTCAGCCTCATCAGCGTACGTGTGGCACAAAAACCTGTGGATCGGGAGCATCCTTATGGGCATGGCCGCATGGAGTACATCGGTGCATTAGGCGTGGCTGTACTGATTCTGCTGATGGGTGTTGAGCTGCTCAAAGGCGGCGTGGAAAGTATCCTGCACCCAAAAGCGCTGACCTTCGGCTGGGTGCCGCTGGGCGTAATGCTGGCTTCTATCGCCATGAAGGGCTGGCTCTATGCCTTCTATACCAAGCTTGGCAAAACCATTGATTCCGCAACGCTGCTGGCTGCGGCAAAGGACTCCATCAACGACGTGCTGGCAACCTCCGCTGTTGTGGTGAGTATGCTGGCAGCACGGTTCTTCGGCTGGCCGCTGGACGGCTGGATGGGCGTTGCAGTGGCGCTGGTGGTGCTCAAGGGCGGTATCGACGTGTGTAAGGACACCGTTGACAGTCTGTTGGGTGGAAATCCGAACAAGGAGCTGGGGCAGGAGATCATTAAAATGCTGTGCAGCTACGACCAAATTCTGGGCGTGCATGACCTGATGATCCATGATTACGGCCCAGGCCGCTGCGTTGCTTCTGTTCATGCGGAAGTGCCTGCGGATGGAAACCTGCTGGAACTGCACGAGGTGATCGACCGGGCCGAGCGAGAAATCGGCGAGAAGCTAGGAATACCCATCTGTATTCACATGGATCCGACGGTCAGCGGCGACCGGGAAACGGATGCAGCGGAGCAGGCTATGAAGGATTTCCTTGCTGGGGTTGATCCGGAGCTGAAGCTGCATGATTTCCGACGTGTGCCGGGAGAAAAGCAGGTCAATCTGGTTTTTGACGTTGTGGTGCCCGCCGGTTATCAGGAAGAAGAGCAGCTGCGGCAGGAACTATGCGCCCACGCGGAGAAACTAGACCCGCGGAATCATTGCGTGATCCATTTTGATTTGGACTACTACAACTGCTGAGGTGAAAAGATGAAACAAAAGCTGATGGCCCTGCTGATGGTATTGCTGTTGATTTGTCCTGCGGCGATGGCAACGGAAACGATCCCGCTGCCGGACGAGACAGAGCAAACAACCGTCGTGGAGGACGAAGACCTCATTTCGCTGACGGAAGAAGAGCTGCTGGAAAAGATGGCAGGGGACGGCGCTGACAGTCTGACGGTGCTGCCGGAGGACAGCGACCTAAATATTCGCTCCACCTATAATCTGTTGCTGATCGGTACGGACTCTTATTCGGAAAATGCCCGTGGCCGCAGCGATACGACGGTGCTGGTGCAACTGGATACCGAAAGCAAGACCATTAAAATGATCTCTTTTTTGCGGGATATGTATGTGAAAATTCCCGGACGCGGCAGCAACCGCATTAACGCCAGCTACGCCAAGGGCGGCGCGAGTCTGCTGGAAAAGACGCTGGAACAGAATTTTGGCGTAACGGTGGATGCTTACGTGGCGGTGAATTTTGACCGTCTGGTGAATGTGATCGATGCGATCGGTGGCGTTGAGGTGGATGTAAGCGAGGCTGAACGTGTGCAGGTCAACTCCATTCTGCGCTTTTACAATACGAAGATCGGCGCGGATGAGCGTGACCAGCTGCTGAACGAGAGCGGTTTGCAACTGCTGACGGGCAAGCAAGCGCTGTGCTTCAGCCGCATTCGGAAAATCGATAACGACTTCAAGCGCACCAGCCGTCAGCGGCAGGTGATCGAGGCAGCCTTCCATAAGGTAATGAATTTGGACATGATTAGTCTGTCCGCGTTGATTATTCAAAACATGGACGCGGTAGAGACGGATTTAGGCTTGTCTGACGCGCTGGAGTTGATTCCCATGGCAATGGTGGCGAAGAACGCAACCTTCGAGTCGCTGACGATTCCCGTGGAGGGCGGTTACAGCAATCGTACCATCGATGGTATGGCGGTGCTGGTGCCGAACCTGAAGAAGAATGTTACGGCCATTCAGGAATTTCTCGGAGAATAAAAGAAAATTGGAAATACGGTCTGCTCGAAATGGAAGCAGACCGTATTTTTATGCTTGACAAGACGAACATACGTTTGCTATACTATACCTACCAAAGGACGAGAAACAATTCTATACGAAGGATGGCGAACACGATGTACGTAACGCATAAACGGGAGGACGGAACCTATCAGCCTTTGAAGGAGCACCTTGAAAATGTGGCGGCGCTTGCGGAGGTATTTGCGAAGAGCTTTCACTCGCCTTTGGAGGGCAGGCGAAACGGATTGCTGCATGACATTGGCAAGTACAGCGACAAGGGACAGGCGCGTCAGCGCGACCCGGAGCACACGGCGCGGGTGGATCATGCCAGCGCGGGCGCACAGGAGGCGGGAAGATTAGGGGACGTACACGCGGCCTTTGCAATCGCCGGGCACCATGGCGGACTGCCAAACAGCGGCAATGAAGATGGTACGCTGGGGGCACGCTTGCAAAAGCGGCTGGATGGCGGGGATGATCCTGCGGCATGGAAGACGGAAATTCAGGTGCCCAAAGAGACGGATATACCTGCTTGGGTGCAGAAGGAGCCTATCGCGGGCGCAATGTATACGCGAATGCTGTTCTCCTGTCTGGTGGACGCAGATTTTCTGGATACGGAGAAGGCCTTGCAGGGGCCGCAGCCGAGAGGCGGCTATGCGGATGTGGAAACGCTGCTGCAACGCCTGAAAGAGCATGTGGCGGGCTGGCTGGAAAGTCCACGCAACGAGCTGTGTCGGCGCAGGAACGAAATTCTTGCACGATGCTTATGCGGTGGGACGGATATGCAGGGGCTTTATACGTTGACTGTGCCGACGGGCGGTGGAAAAACGGTAGCGTCGCTGGCCTTTGCGCTGAGCCATGCCAAAGCGCACAGCATGAAACGAGTCATTTATGTGATTCCCTATACCAGCATCATTGAGCAGACGGCGGACGTTTTCAGAAAAATACTGGGCGAAGAAAACGTGCTGGAGCATCATAGTCAGGCGGAACTGTATGAGGACAGTCGGGACGCGGACGATCAAGAAGCACTTCGTCGCCGTCTGGCTTGTGAAAATTGGGACGCGCCGGTGATCGTGACAACGGCGGTGCAGTTCTTTGAATCCCTGTATGCGGCGAAAACCTCCCGCTGCCGCAAGCTGCATAATATCGCGCAGAGTGTCGTTATTTTCGACGAGGCGCAGACGCTGCCATTGCCGCTTTTGCGGCCCTGCGTATCCGCGATTGCAGAACTAGTGCGGCATTACGGCACAACGGCGGTGCTCTGCACGGCGACACAGCCCGCGCTGGATGGGATGTTTGCGGCATGTGCGCCGGAACTGAAAAGTCGAGAGATTGCGCCTGACCCGGACGGACTTTTCGATTTCTTTCGCCGTGTGCGGTTTGTGCAGGAAGGGGCGAAAACGGACGTGGAGGTGGCAGAGCGTCTAGCATCGGAACAGCAGGTGCTGTGCATTGTGAATTCCCGAAAGCGTGCGAGGGCGATTTATCAGATGCTCCCGGAGAAGGGACGCTTCCATTTGTCCACGCTGATGACAGCGGTGGACCGTGAACGGATTTTGAAAGTGATTCGAGAACGCTTGAAGGACGGTCAGCCCTGCCGGGTGGTTTCTACCAGCTTGGTGGAGGCTGGCGTGGACGTGGATTTTCCGACGGTGTGGAGGGAAATGGCCGGACTGGACAGCATTTTGCAAGCGGCGGGTCGCTGCAACCGAGAGGGGAAAAACGACCCTGCGGAGAGCATTGTGCATATTTTTACGGGTGAAGGTCGCGTCAATGCGGGTTTGCTGCTCCGCATTGCACCGGCTGTGGAGGTACTGGCGGCCTATGCGGACATGAACACGCGGGAAGCCATTGCGGCGTATTTCCGTGGGTTGCTCGGAAATGTGGGAGATAAGAGCCTTGATGCGCAAAACATCTTACAGTTGGAGGCTAAGCTTCTTTTCCGCACGGTAGCAGAAAAATTCAAGGTCATAGATGATAACTCGCTGACGGTTTACATCCCCACGGATGACAATGCAGAGGACATTCGGCTGCTGCGGTTGGGGGAATACTCGCGGGGGTTGCTGCGCCGCTTGGGTCGCACAGCGGTGAACCTTCCGCAATACGAGTTCGAAGCATTAGTGGAGAACGGAGTGATAGAGAGCCATGCACAGGATGGCTTCGGCATCCTGTTGAACCCGGAAGCGTACAGCAGGGAGTGCGGACTGGACGTGAACAGCGAAGGTGGTGCGGCGCTGTTTATTATGTAAGAGAAATGCCGGGAGGCTGCTATGCACAGCGTCCCGGCACTTCCTCTAAAGGAAAGCTACATATTTCAACCCACGGATTGCTCCGACTGACCTATCATAACGGGAAAGGGTCGAGAAGTCAAGATGAGCATGGAGCATGCTTTGAGGACTATAGTTAAAAAAAGTTACATGAAGAAAAACGATTGCATTTTACAGAAAGGTGTGCTATACGCATGCCATCGCCAAGAGACGAGAATGCAAAAGCAGGGAGGTGACAACACATGTCAGTTTTGATGGAGGTCTGGGGACTGACGGCGTGTTTTACGCGTCCGGAGATGAAAACAGAAAGAGTCAGCTATGATGTTCCGACCCCCAGCGCGGCGCGGGGGATGATCGAAAGCATATACTACCATCCAGGCTTAAAATGGACGATCGACCGTATCTGGGTGCTGAACCCGATCCAATTCATGAATCTGCGGCGGAACGAGGTCAGCTCGAAGATTTCAGCATCGAACGTCATGCAGGAGGCCAACGGAGGAAAAAAGAGTTGCATTGTTACGACGCAGGATATTCAGCAGCGTGCGGCCATGATGCTGAAGGATGTGCGTTACGTAATTGAGGCTCACTTCGACATGACGGATAAGGCCAATGCGTCCGATAATCCCGGAAAGTTTCAGGACATTGTGAAGCGTCGGCTGCGCAAGGGAGCCTGCTACGCCGCACCCTATTTGGGTACAAGGGAGTGTACGGCACATTTCCGCTTGTGGGAGGGCGAATCGATCGAGGGTATTGATGAGACACGCGATCTTGGCTATATGCTGTATGACATGGATTACTCTGATCCGGAGCATATTCAGCCGATGTTTTTCCACGCAAAAATGGAGCATGGCTGTATTGATTTGCGGGGCTGTGAGGTGATCAAATGATTTTGCAAGCGCTTGTGAGCTGCTATGAGGCGCTGGCAGCGAAGGGCAAGCTGGAACGCCCCGGCTGGCTGGAAGCAAAGGTCTCGTGGGGTCTTGAACTGAATGAGGATGGGACGCTGCGGCAAATTGTGCCGTTGGGGTTGCCTGATAAAAAGGGCAAAACAACGGTAACTGCGATGAAATTACCTGCAATGGAGAAACGGACAGTTGGCATTAAAGCGAACTTCCTTTGCGATAATGCAACTTATATGTTGGGGATTGACGTCAAGGACAACAAGCCGCGTGCCGTAGAAAGTTTTCAGGCTGCCGCTGCATGTCACCTGGAACTGCTGCAAGGTGTGGAGGTACCGCTGGCACAGGCCATTTGCCGCTTTTTTCAGCAATGGGACGCGCAGAATGCAGAAACTCATCCTGTGGTCGCGCCGCTGTTGGAAAACCTGAAAACCGGTAATTTTGTGTTTCGCATGAACGGGACTTTCGCACAGGACGTTCTGGAAATCAAAGCAGCATGGGATCGCGCCTACAATGACCACGCTGATACACCGCATGGACGCTGCCTTGTTACGGGAGAAGAAGGCCCTATAGCGGTACTCCATCCAAGCATTAAGGGCGTAGTGGGTGCGCAGTCCTCGGGTGCGTCGCTGGTATCCTTTCACGGTGCGGCATATGAATCCTACGGACGTGTCGATGCGCAGGGCTTGAACGCGCCGGTGGGGGAGCGTGCAGCCTTTGCCTATGCGGCGGCGCTGAACTTCATGCTTCGAGAGCAGGTTTATCATATGCGGCTGGGGGGAACGACGCTCGTTTACTGGGCAGAAGACGCCGAGGTTGCGTACAGTGAACTGCTTGCGTGGATGATGGGTACAACGGACACGGTAAAGCAAGAGGATCTTCGCGGTGCGGTGGAAAGTCTGCGCGATGGCAAAACGACAGAACTGAATGGCATCGCCTTGAAACCGGATAGCCGTTTCTATGTTCTGGGGCTCGCGCCGAATGCGTCTCGACTGTCCGTGCGGTTCTTCCTGCAAAACAGCTTTAAGGGATTCGCGGAGAATCTATACGCACATCAGGAGCGTTTGCGCATTGTGCGTCCGTCCTTTGATGAGCGTGAAGAACTATCCATTTGGGCACTGCTGAATGAAACAGCAAATCCGAATAGCAAGGACAAAAAGCCGCCGGACGAGCTGGTGGGTGAAGTCATGCGGGCTGTGCTGATGGATACGCCCTATCCCGCGTCACTGTTTGCACAGGTGCAGGTACGGATTCGCGCAGAGAAAGACGTGAATCGCGGCAAGGCCGCAATGATCAAGGCATACATGCTGAAAAATGTGGGGTGCGGTCAGGAAAAGCACCCTTTAAAGGAGGTCTTAACGGTGACGTTGAATGATGAATCAACCTATATGCCCTATGTGCTGGGGCGGCTGTTCGCGGTACTGGAGAGCTTGCAGCAAAGCGCGAATCCCGGTATCAATGCGACGATTCGGGATCGCTATTTCAATGCAGCGTGTGCAACACCGGCGCTGGTGTTCCCGACGCTGCTAAAGTTGGCACAGAGCCACTTGAACAAGCTGGATGGTGGCTTAGTGGTGTACTATGACAAGCAAATGACAAAACTGTGCGGCCGACTGACGGAAACCTTGCCGAAGCATATGACGCTGGAAGATCAGGGTGTGTTCCAGCTGGGATATTATCATCAAAAGCAGGCGCTGTATACGAAGAAGGAGAATCGGAACAATGACTGAGCAGGAACAAATGGCAATGAATTTTTCGGAACAAACCACAAAGACGAAAAAGAGCATTCAGAACCGCTATGATTTCGTGATCCTTTTCGATGTGGAGAACGGCAACCCGAACGGCGACCCGGATGCGGGCAACATGCCCCGCACCGATCCGGAAACGGGCTGCGGTCTGGTGACGGATGTGTGCCTGAAGCGAAAAATCCGTAACTATGTAGAGATGGTAAAGGAGAAGGATCCCAACTACGGCATTTATATTAAGGAAAACGTGCCGCTGAACACCAGTGATAAAACAGCGCTGGCGGAAAACGGCTATCCGAAAATTGCGGATACCGACTTGAAAAAATTAAAGAAGAGCGATCCCGACATTGACGGCAAGCTGTTGGACTACATGTGCAGTCATTACTATGATATTCGCACCTTTGGCGCAGTTATGACGACCTTTGTCAAAGCAGCACTTAATTGCGGTCAGGTGCGCGGACCGGTGCAGCTGGGCTTCGCACGAAGCATTGATCCCATCATGCCGCAGGAGGTGACGATCACCCGCGTGGCGATTACCACCGAGGAGGATGCCGCCAAGAAGGGAACGGAGATGGGGCGCAAGTATATCGTGCCCTATGGGCTGTATCGCGCGGAGGGCTTTGTCTCCGCGAATCTGGCACGCAAGACCACGGGCTTTTCCGAGGAGGACTTGCAGCTGCTGTGGCAAGCTATTTTGAATATGTTCGAGAACGATCATAGCGCGGCTCGTGGCAAGATGGCTGTGCGGAAGCTGATCGTGTTCCGTCACGACAGCGAGTTCGGCAATGCGCCCGCGTGGAAGCTGTTCGAGCTGGTGCAGGTGCAGCGGAAGCAGGGGATTGACGTGCCGCGCAGCTATCAGGATTATGCGGTGATGATTGACGAAGGAGGCCTCCCCGAAGGCGTGCGGTGCGAAGTGATGGGGTGAACGAGCAGGATTATTTGACGCTTTCCGGCGTGCAGCATTACGCGTTCTGCCCGCGTCAGTGGGCGCTGATCTTTATTGAGCAACAATGGGCGGATAATGAACGCACTGTGGACGGAAGTTTGATGCATCGTCGCGCACACGATGAGAATCAGATCGAGCGCCGCGGCGATACGCTGACGGTTCGCGGGCTGCGAGTCATTTCGCACCGCCTTCAGGTCATGGGCGTGTGTGATGTAGTGGAGTTTCATCTAGACCCCGGCGGGATTTCCCTGCCGGGGCAAACGGGACTGTGGCAGCCGTATCCGGTGGAGTACAAGCGTGGCGCACCCAAAGCGGACGATTCTGACGCGTTACAGCTCTGCGGACAGGCGTTGTGCTTGGAAGAGATGCTGCTGTGTGCCATCCCGGAAGGAAGCCTTTACTATGGAGAAACTCGACGCCGCCAGCGGGTGAGCTTTACACCGGAGCTTCGTCAGCGGATTGAGAGCGTCCTGTCTGCTATGCGGGATGCGATGACGCGAGGGTATACGCCTTCACCCAAGGTAGGCAAGCAATGCAACGCCTGTTCGTTGAAGGAGGTCTGTTTGCCGAAACTTCAGAAAACGCTGAAGGTCGCCCATTATCTGCGTCAGGCTGCGGAGGAGGATGTGCCATGAGAAAGCTGCTCAATACGCTTTTTGTGACCTCCGAGGACGCTTATTTGGCGCTGGAAAATGAAAACGTTGTCATTTATCGTGACAGCGAGAAGGCGGGACAATATCCGCTGCAGGTGCTGGAGAGCATCCTCACCTTTTCCTACAAAGGCGCAAGTCCGGCCTTGATGGGGGCTTGCGTTCAACACGGCGTACATTTGACGTTTCTAACGCCGAATGGGCGTATGCTGGCATGGACGGCAGGACCGTCGCAAGGAAATATTCTGCTGCGCAAGGAGCAGTACCGCGTTTCAGATCATCCACAGCGGAGCTGCCTTGTGGCGCGGAATATGATCTTCGGCAAAGTGTACAATGGCCGTTGGGTATTGGAACGAACCTTGCGTGATCATGCGCTTCGCGTGGATGCGCCGCAGCTTCGAGAGGCTTCCGCGTATCTTCAGGCACAGCTGAAGCCGATCCTTGCCATGGAGGATTTGGACTCTCTTCGTGGCGTTGAGGGCAAAGCTTCGGCAAGCTATTTCGGTGTGCTGGATGAGATGATTTTGAACCAGAAGGAGGACTTCAAGTTTACGGGCAGAAGCCGGCGACCACCGTTGGATCGTGTAAATGCGGCGCTGTCCATGGCATACACGCTGCTGACACATGACTGCGCCGCTGCGCTGGAAAGCGTGGGCTTAGATGCATATGCTGGTTTTATGCATCGTGATCGTCCAGGACGTACATCACTAGCGCTGGACTTGATGGAGGAACTGCGCGCGCCGCTTGCCGATCGTCTTGTATTGACGCTTGTCAACACTCGTGCTCTGCAAAAGCAACACTTTCGAACGCAATCAGGCGGTGCCGTGCTGCTGACTGATGAGGGGCGAAAGGTGCTACTGACAGCGTGGCAGACGCACAAGAAGGAAGAAATCACGCATCCGTACCTGAAGGAAAAGCTGATGTGGGGATTGGTTCCTTATGTACAGGCGCTGCTGCTGGCGCGTCATCTTCGCGGGGATTTAGAGGAATATCCGCCGTTCTTGTGGAAATAAAGGAGGGACGGTATGCTGGTGCTCATTACCTACGATGTCAGCACAACGGATGCAGCGGGCAAGCGCCGTCTGCGTCAGGTCGCTAAAAAGTGTGTAGCACATGGACAGCGCGTGCAAAATTCCGTATTTGAGTGCAGCGTGGATGCGGCACAGCTTCGTCTGCTGCAAGCGGAACTGACAGCCCTGATTGATCCGAAAACGGACAGTCTGCGATTTTATTTGCTAGGAAACCACTACCAGACAAAAGTGCAGCATATAGGCGCACATCCCGCCTATCAGCCGGACGACGTGCTGATGGTATGATGTGCGAGGTATAAGCGCTCATGAAAACACAGCCGTATTCGCACCGATACTGAAGCTTGTTTTTGCATGAATTTGAATGATGCCGAAAAGAAAAATACAAGGGGTAGGTATAATTTGTGTAAAAATAATAAGGTGTACATGAGAATGTAGGTTGGTTTTGCTGTCGCCCCCTGCGCGGGGGCGTGGATTGAAATCTTTCTGCCGGAGATTGACCGCTACGGCGCGGTGGTCGCCCCCTGCGCGGGGGCGTGGATTGAAATAGCAACTGTCTCGCTAAACTGCGGTTTCACGCATTGTTGTTCCGTCATGCCCGCTCGCGCTTGCTGGTGGGTGGGAGAGATTGTTGGACGGAGGGCGGATTGATGATTGATTGCATCCTCGTAACAACGGAGGACGAATATTTGGCCATGCGGCGGGAGTGGCTTTCGGCGGGGGATTTGATGGTCATGAAGCACATTTCTCGCCGTCAGGCCTCGCGGATCATTAAGCAGGTGCCCGAGGATCTTCGGGCGCTGGTTGTGGATCGGCGGCATGGTATGCGGCGGTATGCGGTAATACGGACTTCGGCCAGACTGGAGAGCGGGAAACCTCGCGGGAATCCACGGATGCACGACACAGGATTTCAGCAGGAAATGGCCTTCCGACGCTGGCGGAGACCATCACAGGAGACGGAAATGGCACAGGATGCCCCTGAGATGCCCTCTGGCTGGTCGATAGACGGGAATGGCATGATCCATATTGGTCAAGTGGTAAAACGCGAGGAAGAGCCAAACGGGAGCCTTTAACGGGCATCCCGTTTTTTCGTGCGTCCCTCTTGACAGATGGACATATTAGGCATAGGATAGAGGGCGAGACGCAAAAAAACCCTCGGATGCCATGAACATCCGAGGGGGACTCTGGGCTGCAACCCAGAGACGCAATGACCGGGAACGGTCACGAGAACGCGGAGAGTTAGGGATTTGAACCCTAGGTGGGGTATAAGCCCACACACGATTTCCAGTCGTGCGCCTTAGACCACTCAGCCAACTCTCCAAGTGTCCGCTATCAAGCGGCGAGATTTATAATAGCACAACTCCCTCTGCCTGTCAACCCCTGAAATGGAAAAATAAATAATAATTTGCAGAACCGTGATTTGGCATGTTCAGCCGACTGTTTGCATAGGGTGAGAAGGCAAGCGGGAGGTGGGGGCGTGCGGCGGAAAAATGTGGTTTGCCGATTTGCGGGCGTGCTGCTGATGGCACTGTTGCTATGCGCCCCGCAACATTCGGATACAGCAAGTGCAGGCGGTGCTGCTGACTTTCTGATTTGGATTGATGTGCATCAGAAGGTGCTGACGCTGTATCAAGGGAGAAAGATCGTTCAGCAATGGCCCGTGGCTACGGGAACTGCAGATATGCCTACACCTTTGGGCGTGTTCCGCATTAACAGTCGCTTTGCGGGAGAGATGAGTGGCTTTGGCACCTGCTTTCTAGGACTTAACGTGCCATGGGGACAGTATGGCATCCATGGCACCAATCGGCCGAACAGTATCGGGAATAACGCTTCCCATGGGTGCATACGTATGTATGTGGCGGACGCGGAGAAGCTTTATCAACTGGTGCCCAACTGGACAAGAGTTGTGATCGAGGGAGGGCCATACGGCTTACTGGATGTGTCGCTGCGGCCCCTGCAAAGCGGCGATTGCGGCAGTCATGTGTTGGCGGTGCAGCAGCGTTTGAAAGCATTGGGCTATTACGGCGGATGGCCGGACGGCATCTATGGCCGGGGAACCATGGCGGCTGTGCGCAAGGCGCGGAAAGCGCTGGGGCTGGCAGAGGGAGATCAAGTCGATTGGGCCTTTTATCAGGCTATTGGATTAACGCTGTTTGAGTAAAGGTGGTGTGTGCATGGACTGGGAAGAGACGAAGGCTTTTCTGACGCCTTGCTTTCCTGAAGAAGTGCAGTCTGAACTGGAGCTGTTGTATCCGGGCGAACTGCGCGAGATTCGTGTGCGGGTCGATCGTCCTGCTGTGCTGGTGACGGCTGCACGTAAAGCTGCGCTGCAATGGCGACCGACTGCCTCCGAGGTAGAACAGTTGGCGGAGACGCTTTCAGAACACAGCCTGTATGCTCGAGAGAGTGAGACGCGACAGGGATTTCTTACGCTGCGTGGAGGACACCGCTTGGGACTTTGCGGACGAGTGCTTCCGGGGGAAACAGGCACACAAAGCCTACGAAATATGACGTTCCTGTGCTTACGCATTGCGGGGCAATGGCCGAGAGCGGCGGATGTGCTGATGCCATGGGCGAGACAGCAGGGACAGGCTCATTCGATGTTGCTGATCGGACTGCCGGGAACGGGAAAGACGACACTCTTGCGAGATCTGGCACGACAGCTGGCCAGCGGTAAACAGGCGGTCAGCGTAAGTATTGCAGATGAACGCAGCGAGCTGGCGGCCTGTGTGGACGGTGTGCCGCAGCTGGATGTGGGCGAACAAACGGATGTGCTGGATCATTGCCCAAAGGCAGAGGCTATGGCATGGCTTTTGCGGAGTATGTCTCCGCAGGTGCTTGTCACAGATGAATTAGCTGGGGAGACAGACGCGGAAGCAGTATTGGATGCAGTATATGCCGGGGTGCCGGTACTGGCCAGCGTACATGGACGTGGATTGCATGAGGTGGCACAGCGTCCAGCATTAGCTGCGCTGATGGCGAGGCGTATATTTGATTTTTATGCGGTGCTTGACCCGGAAGGCAGCGGTCAGGTCGCAGCGCTCTATGACCGCTCGGGCGGCGCGTTGTCGCTGGGATGAAGCTGCGTGTAGGAATGGCGCTGATTGCCGGTGTGGGTTGCGGTTTGCTGGGAATGCGTCGGGCCGCACTAGGAATGCGGCGGGAACAGGAATTGCGGGCGTGGCTTGAGACACTGCAAAAGCTGCAGCTGTTGTTGCAAGAAAGCGCTATGCCTCTGCCGGAGGTATTCAGAAAATCGGCTTGTACAGGTTCTTCACAGACGGTGTTGATGGCTATTGCGGAGCATATGGTGCAATATCCGCGGGAAACAGCGGCACATGCGTTCGATACTTTGCAGAACAGCGGCATGAATTGGATGACGGCGGGAGAACGGGAACGAATCAGTCGAATGTTTGCCGGCGTGGAGCACGGCTCGCTGGCTCTGCGTTGTCAGGCGGTGGCGCAAACAGAGGAATGGTTACAAAGGGCGTTGCACCAGGCGGAAGAAAAAAGACGGCGGGATGGACGGCTTGCGGTCACGCTGGGATGGACGGCGGGCATTGGTTTGACGCTATTCCTACTGTAATACGGGAAGGAGTGTGCGGGGCGTGCAGATTGACCTATTGTTCAAGATTGCGGGCGTGGGCGTGCTGGTTACGGTCATCGCCTCGGTGCTGACGCGCACGGGGCGGGAGGAAATGGCTATGCTGACGACTGTAGCGGGGCTCGTGATCGTGCTGTTGATGGTGGTGGACATGATTGCTGGAATGTTGAATCAGGTGAAGAGTATTTTTCAATTATTCTGACGATGGAGGAGCCCATGGAGATGATACGTGTGGCGGGCTTTGCCATTGCGGCGGCGTTTGCCGCGGCGGTGGTGCGGCAGATGCGTCCCGAAGCGGGAATGGCGATCGCATTGGCGGCGGGCGTGATGCTGCTGGCAGCAGCGTTGAGCCGAGTGTCGGGGCTTGCACAGGCGTTGGACAACCTGTGCCGTCAGGCACAGTTGAAGACAGCTTATGTTCGTACCATTTTGAAGGTAATGGGTATTTGTTTCCTGACAGACTTAGCAGCTTCGGTGTGTCGGGATGTGCAGGAGGGTGGCTTGGCGGAGCGCGTGGAAACTGTAGGACGTGTGCTGGTGATGACCTTGGCGGCTCCGATGCTGCTGTCGCTATTGAAGCAGTTGTTGGAGCTGACGGCATGAAACGTTTTGCGGTGCTGATGCTGTTCAGCTTGCTTTTACTTCCGTGGACGGCTTGTGCGGAGAATATCGACAAGGGCATGGAAGCTGCGATTGATCAGTTGGAGTTGGGCGAGTTGGATCAGTTGCTGGATTCACTGGGGGAGCCCTTTGCATCGCAGGGACTTCGGGAAACGCTGCTGAAAATAGCCCGTGGGGAATGGACACTTTCCATGGATGCGCTACTAAAGCTGGTGGGACAGCGCTTTCTGAATGTATTGACAGGCAGCTGGTGGCGTATTACGCGTTTGCTGGCTCCTGCGTTGGCGGTAGGCATTTGCAACGCGCTGGGACAGGAAAAGCATGGGGCAAAGGTAGCAGGTTATGGCTGCTTCCTGTTGGTAGCCGCATTCATGGTGCGCGATTTGATCGATCAAGCTAAGCTTGCAGCAGATACGGTTGAGCGTATGAGCGGGGGAATGCAGCATCTTTTCCCGATATTGCTGACGCTGTTGGCGGCAGTGGGGGGAAGCAATGGATCAGCTTTGTTTCAGCCTGCGGTTGTAGCGGCGGCGGGAACCATGACGACGGCAATTCATCGCGTGGTGCTGCCGCTGGCCACCTCGTCGGCATTGGTTTCTATGGTCGATCATCTGGAGGAAGAAAATCGCTTCTCGCGTCTGGCTTCGCTGCTGCATACGGCGGCAACGTGGACGCTGGGCATCTGCTTTACGGTGTTCCTTGGGGTGATCGTGACGCAGGGACTTGGCGCCTCAGCGTTGGACGGCGTGACCATCCGCACCGCTAAATATGCGCTGGATAATTTCATCCCTGTGGTTGGTGGGCTGTTTGCAGATACGGTGGATACGCTGGTGGGTGGCAGCTTGCTAATCCAAAATGCGTTGGGCACGACAGGATTGCTGCTGATTTTGGGTATCTGTCTAATGCCGCTGATGCAGACGCTCGGAACCGTCGTGTTGTACCGAGGCACGGCAGCGGTTTTGCAGCCGGTCGCGGAGGGACGTATATTGAAGTGCATGGAAAGCTATGCGGAGGCGCTGATGTTGCTTTTCATTGTGGAGCTGTGCGCGGCTGCTATGTATGTGCTGCTGATTGCGCAGATTCTAGCCATGACAAATTTGACGGTGCTGCTGCGATAGGAGAATAGGATGGACTGGAAAACGCTTCTGCGTTCTTTTACAGGGCTGGCTTTATGCTGGGCGGCGGCTGAAAAGCTTTTGCGGGAAGACAGCCGCTTAGCCAAGGCGGCAAGAATGGTTTTCAGTCTGTTGTCACTATCGCTGTGGTTGAGCGGACTGCGCGGGCTGGCACAGACAACCGCGCTTCCCCAACCAATGGAGATTGAAACGCTATTTACTTCCCAGTCTGTAGGGAAAACGCAGACAGCGGAAACGGCGTATGCAGCACATGCGGAATGGCTAGCGCAGGGGGCGCTGCTGCAAGCGGAATGCAGCGGAACCGTTCACATAACGCTGGATGCGCAAAACAAGCCGGAGAAAGCGGAAATAGTCCTGACAGGTGGTGACAGCGATGCAGCGAAGCAAGCAATTTCGGCCTTGCTGGATATTCCTGCGGAGGCGGTGGTTGTAGAATGAAAGAGGCTCTTGATAAGCTGCGCGAGATGTGGGAAAAGCTGCGTCGAGACAGCGGCCTGCTGCTGGTGATTGCGCTGGCGACGGGTGCATGTCTTCTGCTTCCGCAGGGAGGAACAGACACGGCTGGAGTGGTCAGCACCGAAGAAGTGCGGCTGGCACAGGTGCTTTCGTCCATGGCTGGAGCGGGCAAAGTAGAAATCGCGGTTCGCTGGGCGGAGGAAGCGGCAACCGCCGTGCAGCAGGGCAGCAAAACACCAGTGGGAGCGATTGTCGTGGCGCAGGGAGCAGAGGACGTTGGGGTAAGACTGAAGCTGATCCGCGCGGTGACAACGCTGTTGCAATTAGAGCCGGGTGCGGTGGAGGTATTCGCCATGGAACAGGAGGGCGTGCAATGAAGGCTTGGCTGAAGAAAAATAAAATTTCGTTGTTGATTTTGGCGCTGCTGACGGGAATCGCTGTGGCATCAGCCATTTTTTTCCCGAGTACGAGGACGGCGAACATCAGTCTTCCTCCGAACGCAGGAACGGAAACAACGCAGGACGCATTGGAGAGTTATCGTGAGCGTCGCGACTTGGAACGCAAAAATGATCGCGCCTCTTTGGAAAAACTGTTGGCTCGAACAGACATAGATACGCAGACGTTGGACGATGCGGCGAAGGCGCTGGCAAGGCTGGTGCAATGGAATGAGGAGGAGCTGGCGCTGGAGGGGGCGCTCACAAAGAGCCGCTTGTCGCCGTGCGTTGCCGTTCGAAGTGAGGGCATGGTAACGGTTGTTACGGAAAAGGAGGGCCTCAGCGAAGGAGAGAGCGCGTTGCTGCTGACGTTGTGCGAGACGCATTGCGGCGTTGCTCCGTCAGGGGTGAAGGTGCTGTGCGCCGAAAAAAGTGGTACATGACTGTTTCAAAAAGGCTCGGTGTGGATATACTTGAAGCGAAAGGAAAACCGAGCAAAACAATCGGCTTTTCTTTTGGCGGCATCTATGGTATGATACCTTCTGAGGTGATCTTACGATGGAACGTATGGGTGAGGTCGTTGCGGTTCAGGGCGACCTGCTGGTCGTGCAGTTTTGCAGACCCACCGATTGTGAAAAATGCCATGGATGCATGGGCGGAGAAGCCCAGCGTCAGTTGATGGTTCGGGGAAAGGCGGAGATCGGCGACACCGCAGTTGTGGAGATGCCCACGCAGAAGGTACTGAAGGCCTCTGCACTGGCGTATGCTTTCCCGCTGCTGGGCATGATGGCGGGTCTCTTTTTGGGGGCAACCTTTTTCCCACAGGCGCAGGATGCCGCGTCCATCATCGGCGGCGTGGTCGGCATGGGAGTCCCGCTGGCTATTGTGGCTGTAACGGAGCGCAAGCGTCGCGCGGATACGTCATGGCAGCCTACATTATTGCAGGTAATCCCAAAGGAAGAAAAAGCAGTTGAAGCAAAATAAGGAGGAAATATTCCAATGAGCGCTGTAACGGAACTGATGACGGAGGCTTTTGATACAACAGTTTTGAAGGCGGAAAAGCCTGTGCTGGTGGATTTCTGGGCGACTTGGTGCGGGCCGTGCCGGATGCTGGCTCCTGTGGTGGAGGGCCTGAACGAGCGGTATGCAGGCAAGGTGGAGTTCTTTAAGGTAGACGTGGACAAGTGCCCTGATTTGGCCATGCGCTATGGCATCATGAGCATTCCCACGCTGATGCTGTTCAAGAACGGCGAAGTGCTGGACAAGAAGATCGGTGTGCAGCCCGAGGGCGAGCTGAAGGCCATGCTGGACAAGTCCCTGTAAGCAGTCAATAAATTACAGATCACGGCGAGGAAGTGGAGGGAGACCTGCTTCCCGCCATTCTTTTTGTGCAGGTAAACAGAGAAATATCGTCGCTTTCATGCAGGCTGCACCAAAAGACATTAGAAGGTTATTAAAAAACAACGATGAGAAAATTCTGGTATTTTTTGAAAAGCTGTGCTATAATATATTGACATTGTATCGTCGAGGACTGTATGCTTAGAGACAACGACATGCGGTCTTCTTATAAAAGTCTTTCTGGACGCGGCGGCTTGGTCTAACAGGCGGTTGCTGTGGCTCGAGGAGCTTTTTGCAGACGGCGTGCTTCGGTGCTTATGTTGACGCGCCTTTTGCGGGAATATCCAATGGATTGGCTTTTTGCGCCGGGAGCGGACGCATCTCGACGCTGGTGCGATAGTAAAATTTTTATTTTTCCTGACCTTTTGAAAGGAGGTTCCCTGTGAGACAGACAAATGCCCCTGTAAGCAAGCTGCGTATCGTCTCTCTGGGCGGCGTGGACGAGATTGGCAAGAACATGACCGTCTTTGAATACGAGGACGATATTGTGGTGGTGGACTGCGGGTCCATTTTCCCCAAGGAGGATATGCTGGGCATCGACTTGGTCATCCCTGACGTATCCTATTTGGTAGCTAAGAAAAAGAATGTGCGGGCTTATTTGCTGACGCACGGCCATGAGGATCACATTGGCGCAACGCCTTACATTTTGAAGCAGGTTCCTGCGCCTCTTTACGGTACGAAGCTGACGCTGGCGCTGGTGGACTTGAAGCTGAAGGAATACCGCGTTCCCGGAATTCCGATGCAGGTGGTTTCGCCGCGGGACGAGGTGCGCATCGGCAAATATTTCACGGCGAAGTTCATTCATGTGAGCCACTCCATTGCGGGCGCATGTGCCATTGCGCTGACCTGCCCGGCGGGCACGGTGGTGGTTTCCGGCGACTTCAAAGTGGACTATACGCCCGTGGATGGGCATGTGACCGATCTGGCTTCCTTCGCGGAGCTGGGCGAACGCGGCGTGCTGGCGCTGCTGTGTGAATCTACCAACGTGGAGCGTGCGGGTCACACCATCAGCGAAAAGAAGATCGGCGTAACCTTTGACAATCAGTTCCGTGAGGCGAAGGGGCGCGTAATCGTGGCCATGTTCGCCAGCAACATTCACCGTATGCAGATGGTCATTGACTGTGCCATGCGCTATGGGCGGCGGGTGTGCTTCATCGGTCGAAGCATGGTGAACGTCAGCCGCGTAGCGATGCAGATCGGCGAGCTGCATGTGCCGGAGGAGTGCATTGTCGATGTGGATAATATCGACCAGTATCCCGACAACGAGATTCTGGTGATGACGACCGGCAGTCAGGGTGAGCCCATGGCAGGTCTGACCCGTATGGCGTATTCCGAGCATCGTAAGCTGCAGATTCGTCAGAGCGATATGGTGATTATTTCCGCTACGCCTATCCCGGGCAATGAGAAGTTCATTAGCCGCGTCATTAACCAGTTGTATCGTTGCGGCGCGACCGTGGTCTACGAGGCTATGGCGGAGGTGCATACCTCCGGTCACGCACGGCAGGAAGAGCTGAAGCTGATGCATGCGCTGGTGAAGCCGCAGTATTTCATCCCTGTTCATGGTGAGTACCGTATGCTGTGGCAGCACGCTGAGCTGGCGGAGAGCATGGGCATGAGCCGCAAGAACATTGTGATCCCTGAGATGGGTCAGGTGATCGAGATGAATGACACGAGTCTGTCGCTGGGTGAGCAAATTCCTACCGGCGGCGTGCTGGTGGACGGTCTTGGCATCGGCGACGTGGGCAATGTGGTGCTCCGCGACCGCAAGCATCTGTCGCAGGATGGTTTGATTATCGTGGTCATGGCCATTGATCGCGATCAGGGCGTGCTGGTCAGTGGCCCCGACATCATTAGCCGCGGTTTCATCTATGTGCGTGAGAACGAGGACATCATCGAGAGCACCCGCGAGGTGGTACGTTCCATCCTGTTGTCCTCGGGCAAGCTGGATGGTGATGAGTGGCCCGCGCTGAAGAATCGCATCAAGGATGAACTGCACCGCTTCATCTATGAGAAGATCAAGCGCAATCCCATGATTTTGCCGATTATTGTGGAGATTTGACGCTGAAAATAGCTTGAAAGATGCGCCGGACATGTGGCATAAGCTGCGTGAACGGCGCATTCTTTTTGCAAAATCTTCCTTGACGGCACGAAATGAGGGCATCGAGGCGTTAAGATAGGTGAGTGGACGTACTTTCCGCTTGTGTTCCCATACGAAAGTGGGTATACTGATAGCGTGACCGATTTTCGGAAAGGATGAAAAGCTGTGCAATACGATAAGGCTCATAGTCTGGCAAACGATATTAAGGCAAGTGAGGAATGGCAGGAGTATCACCGTCTTAGGGAAGAAGTGATGGGGGATGAGACGACCGCTGCTTTGATTCGTGAATATAAAAAGCTGCAAATTTCCCTGCAAATGGCAGCCATGTCCGGTCAGCAGGGGGATTCGGAAGATATGCAGCGCTTTTCGGGGATCACGACGCTGCTGTTCGGCAAGCCGGAGGTGTCGGCTTATCTGCTCAGCGAAATGCGGATGCAGCAGACCATGGCGGACATTTTCAAAATTTTGACAGACGCGGCGGATATTGATTTGGGTCTGCCCAAGATGGAGTAAGCAGCGGGAGGCGCGAGAGGCTTGAAGCGTAGCAGAAAAACGAAACGAAATTATACCTATCGCACCATGCGCGATGAGCGGGAATACGGCCTGTATTGGTACAGCGGGCTGTGGAATATCCTGCGGCCTATCCTGATTGCCTGTGCGACGCTGGTGGTAGTGATTGGCCTTATTTATACGGGCTGGACGAAAATCTATGACGGCTTTTTGTCCCCCATGGAGCCGGGCAGCACCGAAGAGGTGGGCTTTACCGTAGAGAACGGTCAGAGCCTGACAAAAGTCTCTAACAATCTGGAGGCGGCGGGACTCATCCACAATCGTTCGGTGTTCAAGTATTACTGCGATTTTGCAGGCATGGGTCAGAAGATTCAGGCGGGCTCCTATAAGTTGACCCGCAGCATGACCATGTCGGAGATTGCGGATCAGCTGACCACGGGCGATGGCAATCCCATTGTGCGGAATATTACGCTGATCCCTGGATGGACGGTCAAGGATTTTGCTGAGAAACTGGCGAGCGACGGCGTGATTGCTGATAAGGATGCTTTCCTTGAGCTTTGCAAAACCGGCGACGCCTTCACGGATTATTACTATATCGCGGATGTGAAGGCTACGGCGAACGCTTCAAAGCGCCGGTATATTCTTGAAGGCTACCTTGCGCCGAATACTTACGAGGTCTACATGACGGCGACGGACGAGGAGATTCTGCGCAAGCTGCTGTCGCAGACCGAGACAGTCTTCCCGGCAGATTATCAAACCCGTGCCACAGAGCTGGGTATGACGATGGATGAGGTCGTTACGCTGGCGTCACTGATTGAGAAGGAAGCCAAGGCGGCAGACTTTACCAAGGTTTCCGCGGTGTTTCATAACCGGCTCAAGCAGAATATCAAGCTGGGCAGCGATGTGACGATTCATTATATCACCGGCGTGCGAAAGATGAATCTGACTAACAGCGATCTGCAAATCGATTCGCCCTACAATACCTATAAGTATGCGGGGCTGCCGGTGGGCCCGATCTGTAATCCCTCGGCGGAGGCGATTACGGCGGCGCTGTATCCGGATGAAACCTACGTGGCGGAGAATTATTTGTACTTCTGCTCCAAAGATCCGGAGAGTGGTGAACTGTATTTCTCTAAGACACAGGCGGAGCACGATCAAGCGGTGGCCATTTATGCGCCGTTGTGGCAAGCCTATGATGAATCCAGGGGGATCGAATAAGTGAAGCAAATACAGAAGATGCCGGAGCTGCTTGCACCTGCGGGCGGGATGGAGCAGCTCCGGGCGGCGCTGCGCTTTGGTGCGGATGCGGTTTATGGCGGCATGAAGCATTATGGCTTGCGTGCCTTTGCGGGGGATTTCGGCCCGGAGGAGCTTCGGGAGGCCGTGGCGCTCTGTCATCAAATGGGCCGGAAATTTTATGTCACTATGAATATTTTTCCCTTTGACGATCAGCTCCCGGGTTTTATAGAGGCGGCGCGAGATGCGGCGAAGGCCGGGGTGGACGCGGCTATTGTCAGCGACTTGGGCGCAATCTGTGTGCTGCGTGAGCAGGTGCCGGAGCTGCCGCTGCATGTAAGCACACAGGCTAGCACCGTGAATGCACCTGCGGTGCGGCAGTATCAGGCGATGGGCTGTGAGCGCGTGATTCTGGCCCGAGAAATGAGTCTGGCGCGTATTGCGGCGCTGCATCGGGAGGTCGGAGACAGCATTCAACTGGAAACCTTTGTGCATGGTGCGTCCTGCGTGGCGTGGTCGGGAAGATGTCTGCTCAGTGCGGCGCTGACAGGACGCAGCGGTAATCAGGGCACCTGTGCGCAACCCTGTCGCTGGGAATACGCGGTCATGGAGAAAAAGCGTCCCGGCGAGTATTTGCCTGTAAGCGAGGATTTGAACGGCACCTATATTTTTTCGGCAAAGGATTTGAACCTAATGCCGCTTCTGCCGGAGCTGGTACAGGCGGGCGTGGCAAGCCTGAAGATCGAGGGCCGCATGAAAACGGAATACTATGTGGCGACGGTCGTGGCGGCCTATCGTCGAGCGCTGGATTTATTGGCGCGTGACGAGCAAGCCTTTCGGGTGGCGCTTCCGCAATTCTTGCAGGAGCTTGAATGCGCCAGCCACCGGGATAGCGATATGGGCTTTCTGCTGGGCAATCCGAAGCATCCCGGCGGTGCGGAAGGCTTTCACCAATCCGCTGAATATGTGGCTCGGGTTATGACAGCCTCGGATGCGGAGGGCATCGCCCGAGTGCAGCTGAAGAACCGTTTCTACGCGGGGGATGTATGGACGATTTTGCAGCCGGACGGGGTACATATGATGACCGCACCACGCTTTAAGATCGTGGAAACGGGGGAAGAGCTGGACACCTATGGTGTGGCAGGAACGCTGCTGGAGCTGCGCTTTCCGTTTTCTGTAGCACCCGGCGATCTGATCCGCGGCGCTGTGCGGAATCATCGAGCCTGATCTGTGGAAGAGAAAACTTCAAAACTTGCAAAACGAACATAAACATGCTATAATTGATAAATCGTAAACGCATTTTGTTCTAATGCGCAGATGGGGGAAGAGTTATGGCAGGCTATGTTTCGGATGCGGTTATTCGTCGGCTTCCAGGCTATTATCGACACTTGCGGGAGCTTGAGGCTCAGGATGTAAAGCATATCTCCTCCCAGCAGTTGGGAGAGCGTATGCAGCTGACCCCCTCCCAGATTCGTCAGGACATCAACTGCTTCGGCGGCTTTGGTCGGCAGGGATATGGTTATACGGTGACGGAACTGAAGGAGCATATCGGTAAAATCTTGGGGCTGGATCGTCAGCACCGTATGATTGTTGTGGGCGCGGGCAACATGGGCTGCGCTGTGGCGCAGTATCGGTCTTTTACTCGCGAGGGCTTTGAGGTTGAAGCTATGTTTGATGTGGATCCTGCGAAGGTTGGCTCTCGGTTGGGGAATATCCCGATTTTTCCCATGGATGATTTGGAGAATTATTTGCAGGATCACCGCATTGACGTGGCGGTGCTGACACTTCCCGTGGCTATGGCGCAGAAGACGCTGGATCGCGTCGCGGCCTGTGGCGTAAAGGCTGTTTGGAATTTCGCTCCTACGGATTTGCAGCACCCGGCAGAGATGATCGTAGTGAACGTTCACTTGAGCGACAGTCTGCAAATTCTCTCCTATAAAATGGCGCATATGGAAGATGCGTGAGTGAGCATGAAAATACGCTGCTGATGCGTTTTCTTTGTGTATAACGGAAGGAGCTGGAGGAACGCACATGCAGAATTATCCCCAGAAGGATACTTCAGAAACAAAAGCAGCGCAGGGCAGCGGCTACGTCCGCCGCCCGCGTGTTGTTTATGCTCAAAACCACACGCAGGATACCTCATGGCAGAATCCCGGTAAGCCGCCGTTGGGGCGCAGCGAGCAGCTTCAGCCGCCGCTCATGCGGGAACAGCCCAACGGGGATGACCGTGAAGAGCGCACATCAAAAAATGATCGTAAGCGGCCGAGAAAGAAACGGAAGCATCGCGTGCTGTATATGGCTGTCATCCTGCTGTGCTTGCTGGGTCTGGGTGCGCTGGTACTCTTTGTTGCGCCGCAGCTATGGGGCGTGACATGGAGTGAGATGCCTAATTACGCGTTCATGAACGGCTCTATTATTTCTTTGAGCCCGAAGACCTACAGCGATTATAAAGCCTATCGTCAATACATGGCTGAAGACACGATTTATCCCGGTGTGTATGTGGATGATATACATGTGGGCGGTATGTCGGTGCAGGAAGCCAAGGCTGAACTGGAAGCGGCGCATACGGATACGGTGGGCATTTTCAGCGTAACTGTGAATGTAGGCAATAAGAGCTGGGTTATTGACTCAAGCCGTGTTCCGTTGATGCGTAATTATGACGAAATATTGGCCAAGGCTTATGCGCTGGGCAGAACGAATACGGCGAACATTCGTGGCACGGGCGTTACACCTTTTCAGGAGCGTCTGAATGCTGCGCTGAACCTTCGCAGTCAGCCGGTCAGTCTTTATACGGAAATGACCTATGACAAAGAGACGGTTCGAGTGTTGACGGACAGCATCGTCGCGTATGTGAACCGTGATCCGATCGACGCGCAGGTGACGACGTTCAATTTTGATACGAAGACCTTTACTTTCAGCGACGATGAACCTGGCGTATATTTGGATGGGGACGAGGTTTACAATAAGGTTGTTGCTGCGTTGGACGGCGGAGACAGTTTTGCTACGCTGACGATTGAGCCGGAAATTTTGTTGGCTGATACGACAAAAGCAGAGCTGATGAACTCCTTTAAGATGGTCTCATCTTATACTACGACCACGACGAAGAATAATAATCGCAACACGAATATTGAACTATCGGCAAGTGCCATCAATGGTACGACGGTTATGCCGGGAGAAATCTTCTCCTTTAATGATACCACAGGCAAGCGGACGGTTGAGAAGGGGTACAAGGAGGCTGTCGCCATTTCTGGAGGTCAGAACGTGCCGGATGTGGGCGGCGGCGTGTGCCAGACTTCTTCTACATTGTTCAATGCCGTTGCGCGGGCAAATCTGGAGATTGTGTATCGTTCGCCCCATGCGTGGCCCAGCAGCTATGTGGAAAAGGGAATGGACGCAACAGTCAACTGGCCGAATTTGGATTTCAAGTTCCGCAATAATACGGATTATCCCGTTTTCATCGTGTCCTATTATGCAAAACAGAAGGTTACGGTGGAGATTTATGGTGTGGGCCTTCAGGATGGCATGACGATTGACTTGCAAAGTGTTGTGACGAAGACAATTCCCGCGCCGGAGGGTACGAAGTATGTGCAGAATACCAACCTTCCAGCGGGCACGCAGAAGGATACCGTCAAGGCGCGTACCGGCTATGTGGTGGAAACTTATCAAGTATGGTATAAGAACGGCGTAGAGGTCAGCCGAAATCTGCTGTGTACCTCGACCTACAAGGCTTACCAGAAGACAGTCGAATATAATTAAGGCAATACCGCACAAATGAGTTGGTGCGATGGCGAATGCATTTTTTGTCAGATGCGATTGCAGAAATCGAAGGTTTACTGGAGGTAAATCGAGATTTCTGCAAGAAGCAGATGGCAGAAAAGGCATCGCCAGCGCTGCCGACGAATTGTGCGGTATTGCCTTAAAAAACGCGCTTGCAATGCCGAACAATCAGCTGCAAGCGCTGTTTTTATAGAAAACTTTTATTTGGTGCGTTGGGTAACAACAGAATCCTTGAGCGCGTTTTGTACGGTGGCCAGCGCCTTTCGCATCACGGAGCGCTGCTCGTCGGACATTGCGTCCGGTGGAGTGCTGTCGCTTGCCAGAACGCGATACAAATATTGACTGCCTTGCTTGTAGCGCCAGATGTAGGTCGGCGTGTATTCCAGTTTTTCAAAGGAAACAGCACCGGCGTTGTCGCAGGTAATCTGTAATTGCAGCAACATTCCACCCACATAGGCGGTCTTCTTGCGGGAGTCGGAAATCAACGTCCCCAGATTATAAGCGCAAAGCACTTGCTTTGTAGAGCCGTCCGCTTGCGTACCTGTCAGCCAGACAACAGGCTGCACCACCTTGGTGCCTGTGCCGACGATCACGTCAGCGCCGCTATCGGCAATCGCCTGAGCGAGCATCTGCTGATCCTTGGTGGGGGAGGTCTTGCCTACGTCGCCCCAAGACAGCGATACAATAACAACCTGCGCTCCTGCGCTGCGAGCACGGGCAATATCAGCGGCAATGGTCTCAGCCTCGGCTACGGGAAGCGCATAGTCTGCCGCTTCCTTCTTCATGCGCTTGCGGCCTGTGCTGGAGAGCGCATCTACATAGTGCAGAATACTGATTCGAAGCCCGCCGACAGTAAGTATTCGTGGAGCCGCTGCTTCTTCTGCGGAGGCATTTGCGCCGACCGGCGTCAGCCCGCGGGCGCGAATAGCATCCAAGGTAGCGGTAAGCCCGTCCATGCCTTGATCGAATGCGGTGGGAAAGCCCAACGGCACCACGTCAACCCCGCTGGTGGTGAACAAGCTTAGAGCCGCTTCCGTTGTTAATAGATCTGTATATTTGCCGTTGGTAGCTATCAGGTTCATAAAGGGAACCACGCACAGGTCTGTTTGCATTTCTGGTGCCAGCAGACTCATGACATCATCGAAATCGTAAGTCTTTGTTTCGCTGAAGTAGCCGGATTTTCGAATACCACTTTCCACGTTGATGCTCCCGCCAAAGGTAAGGGTGGCCGTCTGCACGCTGGGCGTGGAGGTGGAAAGCAGCTGCTGTACTTCGGGCTGCATTGTGGGAATAGGCGTTGCAGCAGCCTTTGCCGGATCGGCTGTTGTGACAGTAATAGGTATATCGCTCAGTGAAAGCTGTGGCATGGAGCCGTTCAGCGTAAGATCACTCAACATTTGGCCGGTGTCCACATGCAGTTCTGTATTGCCTTGCAGCCGAGGAAGCAGTGTCAGACATCCGCCGCCAATCACAATGGTCAGCACGAGCATGAGGATCGTGCCGAAGGATATGCCGCGACGGCGCTTGTGCTTACGATTCCGCTTCATGGTCGTGCCTCCTTTTCTTGCGTGTTCTCTTGATCGTTTAATCACTTCATGACGAAATAACCGCATCTGATCCGGATGCGGTTATTTGCATGATGCTTCCGCTAAAACACCTGCGTCAGTACGGCAGCCATGACCACGGAAAGTACCATGAGTCCAGCCAGAACAAGACTGACAACACGCGTGAGTGTCTTGCGTCGGTCCGCTGTTTTCTTTTTCTGAGCCATCGTAAAAGCCTCCTTGCGGAATAATCAATCAGGTTGCAGCGGCCTGTGCGGGCTGCTCCTTTTTCCAAATACGGAGCTGTGTGACGCGTCGCTTATCCATAGCAGTCACTTGACAATGGAGACAGTCGATATCAAAGGTTTCGCCCGTCTTTGGTATATAGCCCAGAACCTCCGTGGCCCAGCCGCCTACGGTATCCGCATCATAGGTATCTTCCACATCCAGCCGTTCCATCAGCTCGGCCAAATGCATACCGCCGTCTACCAGCCAAGAACCATCCTCCAGCGGACGAATATCCACCTCAACGTCGTCATGCTCATCATAAATATCGCCAACAAGCTCTTCCAGTACATCCTCCAGCGTGACCAGACCTTCAGTACCGCCGAATTCATCCAGCAGAATGACCATGTGCGTCTTGCTGCCCTGAAAAAGTTTCAGCAGTTTGGAAATTTTCAAGGTAGCGGGAGCATAAACAGCGGGCTTCATAATTTTATGAATATCCTTGATGCCCTCATGCTGACGAACATAGAAATCCTTTTCATGCAGAATGCCCACAATATGATCCATATCCTCATGGAAGACCGGCAGGCGGGAGTAGCCGCTTTCGCGGAAGAGACTAGCGGCCTCGTCCATCGTGGCGGTATCCTCAAGGGCAGTAATGTCTACGCGGGGGGTCAGGATGTCGATCGCGTCCATATCGTTGAATTCAATGGCGGAACGAATCAACTCGCCCTCGTGGGCATCCATGTCGCCTTCACTCTGAGCCTCATCCACCATAGTCATCAGTTCGGCCTCAATGTGGCTTTCAACTTCACGCGGCTTGAATACCTTGGACAGCAGTTTGCGCCACAGAACAAAGAAGGCGTTCAGCGGCATGAAAACAGTAATCAAAGTGCGCAGTACCCGCGCAGAGGCAAAGGCAAAAACTTCGGGGGATTCCGTTGCAAGCGTTTTCGGCGTTACCTCACCAAAGATCAGGACCACCAACGTCAGCACAATAGTGGATACGGTGGGGCCGTAGCCGCCGCCAAGCAGTTGGGTGAAAATCAGCGTGCCCAGCGTGGCGGCAGTCAGGTTTACGATGTTGTTGCCGATCAGCAGCGTGGTCAGCAAACGATCATAATCATCCAGCAGACGAAGTACCAGCGCAGCCTTTTCGTTGCCTTCACCAGCCATAGCCTTTAGCCGGATGCGGTTTACCGTAGCAAACGCCGTTTCAGCGGCGGAAAAAAAAGCGGACAGCACCAAGCAAAGCAGCAGGGCGCCAAGCATAAGCCCAAAATTCGCAGTCATTTCTGTCGGACATTCCTTTCGTTATATACAGAATATTCAGCTATCGCAGGCACACTTATCGTGTACATGGTTCCAGCAGCGGAAACGAAAGAAACGCATCAGACAGAAAGTCAATACTGGGAGGCTCCACTCTTTTCTCACCTCTTTCATCTTTATAAACACCTACATATCATAGCACATCATACACGAAAATGCAAATCGACGGACGCATAGAGAAATTGCAGCCTTGCTTCATAGAAATCTTTTCGCTATAATAGGCTATATTCACGAAAAAGGAGCGGGATGTACGATGGAGGAAATTCGTTTGGGCGATGTGGTGCAGATGAAAAAAAGCCACCCTTGCGGCAGCTTAGTTTGGACGGTGATTCGTACCGGAGCGGATATTAAGATTCGCTGCAGCGGCTGCGGACATATTGTGATGATGGACAGAGAAACTTTTCTCAAGCGTCGCAAGAAGGTGCTGACGCAGGGCCCAGCGCCAACACAGCTTTCACAGGAATGAAGTGAGTGGGAGACGAACAATGGACGAGCTATGGCTGATTGCGGCGCTTGTGCTGGCACTTTCGGTGCGGACGTGGGTAGCGGAGCTGATCCGTGTGAAGGGGAAGAGTATGGCCTCCACGCTGCACAATGGCGATATTCTGGGAACGACGCGCTTTGATTATCGCACAAAGCCGCCGCAACGGCAGAATGTGGTAATTTGCTATTATCCGGGGCGATATTTGCGGCGATGCAGGCACATTCACCAATGCTTTGTAAAGCGGGTGATTGGGCTTCCAGGCGAGACGGTGGAATTGCGTGAGAGCGTTGTTTACATCAATGGTCATCCATTATCAGAACCGTATCTCGACCCGATGCACAACAGGCGGAGCCATCATTTAGAACCAGTTACGCTGGCAGAGGATGAGGTGTTTGTTCTGGGCGATAATCGGGATAATTCCAATGACAGCCGCCGCGTAGGGCCGCTGAAACGTACCATGCTGCGAGGTCACGTTCGGTGTATTCTGTGGCCGCCAAGGCGCTGGGGCAGGGTCAATTAAGCACCAGGCCATAGATAAGCGGCGATGCCCCAGCCGAGATTGTCAAGGCTGACATCCTCTAACTGAGCCTGTACAGGCACATAAACGGACAAATCAGGATTTGCGAGGGCACACAGCACGGTGCATTGCGGCTGTCCTGCGGCATTCCAGAGTGTGAGTACGCCCTGCTCATGCAGCAGTTGTAGATAGTCCTCCAGCGAGAGCGAAAGCGCGTGCATCATCGCGGCATGTGCGCGGCCCACATAGCGAAAGTGATAGGCGGCGCAGCCGGGTTCAGCGGACGTGGCATTGTTAGGGTAGCGATAGATCAGCCCATAGCGCCAGCAATTTTCCAGTAGCCACCGTCCCTCCTTAGACCGGCTGAGGGGCTCGCTACGCGGCAGTTTGTCCCAGCCGTCGCAAATGCGAATATCTACCGCCCATGCGGTTTGATGCTCGGAACATCCGGGGGCTGCGATTTCATGGAGCGTTTGCGTCAGCGCATTTTCCAGCGGAAGCGTCTCGGCAAGCTCGCAGAAGCGCTCGATTTGCAGAGACTTCTGCTGCTGCGGAGAAAGCGTGGCCCGCAGAATGGTCAGCTGATTGATATGCGCTTGTCGTGCGGCAAGGAAGAGATCATCCAGCGCCGCCATGGCATCTGCGCCCAGTACAGCTTGTGTGTCGCGGCAGGTCAGACTTCCGTGGGTGGTTGCAAGAATATTGAAGGTATTGGGTGTACCTTGCTCCTCGGGCAGCGGATGCTCGCGGTCGATCAGCAGAAGTCGTCCGGAGGCCATTCGTTGCGACGAAAAAGAAACCACAGCGCTTGCCGTACCTTTAGGGAGAGCTGTGGTGATGCACGTGGGTAGGGCAGAGTTTTCTGCGATACAACTGGATACACGCTGAGCCAGCGGCTGATAACGCGAAGGAGCAGGCTCTGCTCGACGAAAGAGGAGGCAGAGTCCTCCTGCGAGAAGAAGCGTTAGAAAAAATGTAATTGCGGTGCGTAAGGCACGATGCTTGGTTGCGGATGACCGGAGCACATCGGAAGAACGCGGTTGACGATACATGTGGCACCTCCATAGCGGGACGCTTGCACGGTACAAGTATGCCAACGCGTGTGGGATTTTATACCCCTTTCATATCATTAATAGACGAAAGCACACAAGGACGATGGTCGCCGGTGCGACAGAATCACGGATGGCGTGAATGCTGGGTAAAAGAAAATTCCAGAAAACAGACCAACGTCTAATAATAAAAGAGCGCAGAAGATGTTAGATTTCTCCTGCGCTTCGCTTTTATAGATTCATCGGCAGTTTTAATTGTAACAGAATGGGACGAAGAATTGTCAGCATAGCATTGACATCCAGCAACTGAATGGAACCAAAGGGTGCGTCGAGAATTCGCTCAAACACAAATCGGTGCATATCGAGGATCTCAATCAACGCCCCGGGCTCCAATGGAAGTCCGCTGTCCACGGCATGGAGCAACTCACGTGCGATGTCCATCCAGCATTGATTCAGCAGATCAAGCACCATACCGGGAAGGCAGGGATTGTCTAATGCAAAAATGACGCTGGCCTTGCGGCAGTTGGCCAACTCTTGCTGCATCAGCGGCAGGAAAGATTGACGCAGCGCATCCTGATAGCACACGCGCAACGAGAGTCCCTCAGGCTTGCTGAGCAATGGAAACAGCAGTGAAAGAAATTTCTCTTCACCGCGGCGCAGGGGAATAAAGTAGGAGAACAACATATTCAAGCGCTCAAGCGGGTCATGCAGGGAGGCAAGAGCAACTTCGGACTGCACGATAGCTTTTTCTGCGCGTTGGGTACATAGCGTTGCGAGCACCTGCTCCTTGCTTTCAAAGTGGTGATAGAAGCTTCCTTTGCTGGTTTCCAGTACGTCCAGAATATCCTGTACGGTGGTAGCTTCATATCCCTTGGAATAAAAGAGTTTTTCCGCAACGTCCAGAATGGCTTGACGCTTCGCGTCTCCCTTGCGCATGAAAATCGCCTCCCGAGAAAGTTCGCATTGATAGACTACGGTATCTTTTGGAAATGTCCTGCACATAGTTTGAAAATATTACGCAGACAAATATAAAACCACAGTTTGATTAGGACGTAGTCTACTTTCGCACAATAAAACAGGCAATGAAAAGAATCTCGCTGCCTGTTTTGATTGCTCCTGACTTAGAAGCCGCGTCCGCTGCCGCCGCCATGGAAGCTTCCGCTGGAGGAGGTGTGTACGCTGCTGCCCATGCCGCCCCCGGATCCACCGCCGCCATGGTTGGAATCTACCTTGTTGCGGTGTACCACGGTACTGCGGATATACTTTTCATCATCTGTGGATACTTGGAAGCTGGCGTTTGTGTCTAGATCATAATGATAGGTCTGTCCGCGCAACTGATATTTTGCGCTGACTGCGGTAATGATTGCCAGCATTACAACAAGACCAGCGCCAACTGAGAAAGTGAATTCGCCGGTTGTCAGCTTGTTATAGAGACCGCTTAAACGTTCTCCAGTTTCCGCATCATAGCGGAAGGATCCCTCCTCAATGCCTTCTGCCATGAAGTTCTCCAACTGATGGAGCAGCTGTAGGGTTGAGTAACCATATCGACCGGAGGCCAGCGCATCATAGCTGCAATCAAACAGCTCATTGAGACGATGGTCATTGATGTAGTCGATCATCACGCCCTTAGTGGAAATCGTAGGTACACGATTGGTCATATCGATCAGATACAGCAAACCGGCCTCATCTTCGCCAACGCCATATCCGTTGTAGTCGAAATAATCGTCCGCAAAGGTTTGTGACTGTTCCGGTTTGGGATCATAGCTGGTAACCACAACTACGTCCACTTGGTAAGTATCAACGATCGTTCGTGCTGCTGCTTCGATTTGCGCTTCCTCGGAGGCGGTAAACAGATTTGCATCATCCACCACAACGGGACGCTCAGCCAGCGCCACAACAGGCAGTAGAAGCGTGAGAAGCAGCGTCAAAAATCGCTTCACCATAGCAGCGCACCTCCCGCACAAAGCAAGCCGCTCACGATCGCACCGGCCAGAGTGGCAACGCCAATGAGCTTTCCCCAGCGAATGGGCAGCTTGCCGCAGACGGTGCCGGTCTGCGCGTTCATCATGTAATAAAAGGTTGTTCCAGGCTTATCACCGCGATAGGTAATGACCCATGTGGGCAGGAGGAAGTAGCGCATTTTTGCTTTCGTCGGCGTGAAGGAGGCCTTGCCATGCAGCGTATCATAATGCAGTTCGGAGGTCATTAGCTTCTCGACTTGTCCGCGAGCCTCCTGCACCATTTCCTGCTCCGCGCTGTCCTTTTCTATGTCGCGCTTTTCGGCCATATAGCCGCTGAGCAGCGCTGTGGAGAAGGGCTTGGTATCCTTGAACTGGTAGGGATAAATGCCGTCAGACAGTTTGCGATCGTTCTTCGTCAGCGCCTGACGCATCATCTCGCTAAAGCGAAGCGAACCGGCGCGGTGAACGTCATAATATTTGGTGGTGACAATATCGTACTTCGGCGTAGACGCTATCGACACACGGGTGCCTTGTCCGAGATAATCGCCAGAGCCCTCAATATCGCCTACCCAGTAGGGATAATATACGCCGGAAAATTTTTCAAGCGCTTCTGCGGAGAAGAAATCCCGCCGGACGAATTTTTTCTTTGCCAAAAAGCTTTGGAAGCGTTTCATGGCATTTTCCTTCGAAATTGCAAAGGGAATCACGCCATCGGGATGAAATTCCTCGGATACGCGATCCACCAGCGTTACAGGATTGTGACAGTAGTAGCAAAAGGTGGCGGCGGTTGTGTCATCCGTAACCAGTTCTGCGCCACAGCTGGAGCAATGATATTCGCGGGTATGGGCGGTATCGTTGGCTGCTTTCTGCGCGTCAATCCACGCTTCCAACTGTTGCTGTGTAAATGCAGCGCCGCAGAAGGGACAGGTCAGCCTTTGACTTTCCGGGTCAAAGACAAGATAGGAGCCGCAGGAGGGACATTTGATCGTCTGGGTATTGCTCAAGCGCGTTCCTTCCTTTCATACAAAATCAGGCCGCCGCGTAGCTTTGCGGCGGCCTGCGCATTCCGGGTTACTCCCAGAACAAGAGCGAAAAGCTTGGGTATTCGGTGGTGCTGCCGTTATCGTTTTCGACCGCATAACTGCCGGTACACAGACCGTACATTTTAACCCGCGTGTCGATCACCAGATTCGTCGGCTCTTCTGTCGTGGTAACGACAACCATGTTTTTGTAGACGCCCTTCTTTTGCTCCATGGCCATGTAGATGACCCACTCACCGTCGCTGCTCTGCTCCATGCGCACTACATACAGGTTATAGCCCATGACACGCCCCGTATATCCGGCAAGCTTTTTCGTCAGCGTGGAGTAGGCGGGCTTCACGGCCTCTTCCTTCCAGTGCCGCTGGCGATCAGCTTCTGTGACGGTTCGCGTCATGGTCTGCGTGAAGCGCCGTTCGGAGAAGCCTTTTTTCTGGAAGCTGAGCACAACGTCATAGGTGCCTTCTTCCGAGGTGTCAATGGTAAAGCTGAATTTGCCGGAGGCATTTGTCCTGACCTGCTTACGGGTGTCGCCGACGATGCATTGCACCGTAACGTTGCGGACGGTTTTGCCGGAAATCACCAGCTTATCGCTAGTAAGCTCCGTCGGCAGGGGAGAATCAAGATTGACAGTCAGCAGATTCTTCTGATACGTCGTCGTATCAAAGACCTTTTCCGCCACAACAGTATCGCCGTTCATTACGGTGATGGTCATCAGGTAAATGCCTTCCTCGGGCAAGCTTACATCCAGCGAGAATTTGCCGGATTTGCTGGCGGTATCTTCCACGCGAATGGGATCGGGCGAGGACATGCGCATCAGCACGCCGATGACCTGCAAACCAGCTTGGCAGTCGCCCGATACAGTAAAGCTGCCTGTGTTGGTTTCCGTGGGCGGAGTGTCGGAGAAGGTAACGGCTCCGGTCGCTTCAACAGGGGCGGTCGCAGTCTGATTGAACTGCCATGTGGTCATGATGTCTACCAGCGCAGATTTGTCTTTTCCCTTGACCTTGCGACCGGAGACGCGGTAATCAATGGTTACAGTATAGCCGTTGCGGATGGTGCGGCGCATGATGCCGTAATACGTTTGCCCCTGTTCAGTCTGCTTGTAGGTCAGCACGAGGAAGCGTCCGGCTGCATCGCTGATGCGTTTCCAGCTTGCACCTGTGTAGGTAATACCATTGGAAGCATACAGTGTTCCGTTGGTATGACCTGTGCGGAAGGCGGTGCGAGACTTGGAAGGTTGCTGATCCAAATCATAATACAGCGTGGACTGGTCGTCCTGCACGGCGGAAACACGGATACGCACATCACCGCTGCTTGTCCAAGCCTCCAATAACACGCCGTCCTGCGCCCAAGCGGCTTGCAGCTCCTCGGCGGTCGTTCCCTGACTGGCGATCCATTCGGGATGCTCGTCCAGATTATCCGGGGTCAGCAAAATATAGCTGTCCGCAACGGTACAGGAAGCATGAATCGTATCAAAGGCGAAGGTTTGCGCCAGAGCTGCTCCGCAAAAGAGTACGCTCAGCGTCAGCAAAAATATGAAGAGCAGCATCTTTTTCATCGAGGAATCAACCGTCCTTCCCAGCAGCGCTTGACTGCGCAAAGCCTGTAAGCGACTCTGCACAGGATGCAGTTATTTTATCATAGAACGCCGTCTTTCGCAACTGTCGCGCAAAGGGAGCAATGCACGGTTTGCGGCGTCCACAGATCGGCGCTTGCAATTTTTGCCGCCCTGTTATAAAATAAAATGAAAGTTTCTGGATGTACGATTTCCGTACATCCGTAAAGAGGCAGGAGGAAACAGCAATGAAGGTCATTCTGCTACAGGATGTTAAGGATCACGGCAAGCGGGACGAAATTGTAAATGTTTCGGACGGATATGCCCGCAATTTTCTGTTCCCCCGGAAGTGGGCCATGGAAGCGACTCCCGGCGCGCTGAAGGAGATTGAGCGCAAGCGTGCGGCGGAGGCTGCCCGCGAGGCGGAACGCCGCGCAGAGGCGGAGAAAGTTGCCGCTCAGCTGAAAAATAAGGTGATCGAGTTGTCTGTGCGGTGCGGCGGTCAGGGCCGTCTGTACGGCTCTATTACGAACGCGGAAATCGCTCAGGCGTTGGAAAAGCAGCATGGCGTGAAGGTGGACAAGCGCAAGATTGAGCTGCCTGACCCGATTCGTCAGGTGGGTGATGTACATGTGAGCGTGTGGCTGTATAACGGCGTAACCACGCCCATGATCGTGCGCGTAAAGGCGGAAGAAAAGTAAGCGAAACAGCTTGTGAGGAGGCGGAAGCATGGAGGACGGCCAGCAGCTGCGGGGGATAACGCCCCCAAATAGCCTAGAAGCGGAGCGCAGCGTGCTGGGCGCCATGCTTCAGGATAACGCCGCAGTGCTTCAGGCGGCGGAGGATTTGGAGGACGAGGACTTCTATACCCCCGCTCACAAGGAGATTTACAGCGCTATGCTGCAGCTGCATCGGGATCAGAGCCCGGTGGACCTTGTGACGGTAGACGCGGAGCTTAGCAGACGCGGTACGCTGGAAGGCGTAGGCGGCACGGCTTATCTGATTGAACTGAGCCAGTATGTGCCGACCACCGCCAATGTGAAGGCGTACATTAGTCTGGTTCGGGAAAAGTCTACGCTTCGTAAGCTGATTCATGCCTCCAATGAGATTTCACAGGAGTGCTACAGCCAGCAGAATCCCTTGCAGGAAACGCTGAACCATGCGGAAAAGTCTATTTTTGATATTGTGATGCACCGCACCAGCGGTGAATCGCTGGTACCGGTCAAAGAGGTGCTGTATAACACCTATGCCAGTATTGAAGAGCTGAGCCGCCTGAAGGGCCGGGTTTCCGGCGTGCCGACGGGTTTTACGGCGCTGGACAATCTGCTGACGGGAATGCACGGCGGCGAACTGATTCTGGTGGGCGCACGCCCTTCCATGGGTAAAACCTCCTTCGCAATGAATATTGCCAGCTATGCGGCGCTGACGGCAGGAAAGAGCGTGGCGGTGTTCAGTCTGGAAATGCCGCGGGAGCAGATCGCATTGCGTATGCTTTGCTCTGATGCGCGGGTAGATATGCAGAAGGTGCGTTCCGGCACGCTTTCCGGAGATGACTGGATGCGGCTGGCCAAGGCGATCGGCCCCATGTCCAATGCTCCGCTGTATATTGATGATACAGCCGGTATTTCGCCCACACAATTACGCAGTCGCTGCCGTCGTTTGATGATGGACAAAGGCCTTGATCTGGTGGTGCTGGACTATTTGGGACTGATGCACAGTGACACCAAGTCCGAGAACCGTCAGTTAGAGGTGTCGGAAATCAGCCGCCAGCTGAAGGCTATTGCATTGGAATTGAAGATTCCGCTGATTGCTTGTGCCCAGCTGTCTCGTGCGGCAACAACGCGAGTAGACAAGCGTCCGGTGCTGAGCGATCTGCGTGATTCCGGCTCCATTGAGCAGGACGCCGATGTGGTGATGTTCATTCACCGGGAGGCCTATTATGATCCCTCCTGCGAGGAGAAAAACGTTGGTGAGATTATTCTGGCCAAGCAGCGTAACGGCCCGCTGGGCACAGTGAAGCTGGCGTGGCTCAGCGAATATACGACCTATGCCAATCTTGCGCCTGAGCAGGGCGGCTATGGCGACGCGCCATTCTGATCCGGCGCAGAAGGAGGACTTATTCCTGATGGAAATCTATACCGTCAGCCAACTGGTGAAGGATATGCGCTTTGAGGGCTTTCTGCTGGTGCGCTCCAGCGATCAGCGAACTGGCAGCAATGGAAGCCGCTATCTTGATATGAACCTGACCGACCGCACGGGCGAGATCAACTGCAAGATGTGGGACGGAACGGTTGCGCCGCCGCAAGTAGGCAGCGTAGTAAAGGTACGCGGTCTCGTGCAGGAGTACAATGGCCGTCAGCAGCTTCGGATAGAGCGGATTCGCGCCGCACAGCCGGAGGATCATGTAGATTTGCGTCTGCTGGTGCCCTGTGCGCCGGAAGAGCCGGAGGTCATGTATAAGGAAATTACCGATACTGTGGCGCGATTTGAGCAGGAAGATCTGCGCAAGCTGGTGACAGAGATGCTTCGCATGGCAGGAGATAAGCTAATGTATTTCCCGGCGGCTCAGCGGCTGCATCATGCGGAGCGCAGCGGTCTGCTGCATCATACCACGGGGATGCTTCACACAGCGGAACACATCATTGCGGCGTATCCATTCCTGAATGGCGATTTGCTACGCGCCGGTGTTATTCTGCATGACCTGAGTAAAATTCAGGAAATGAACAGCGACGACATGGGCAACGTCAATGATTATACCCGCGATGGCTTGCTGATTGGTCATTTGGTGCGCGGCGTGGCGCAGTTGAGCTTAGCGGCACAGAATGTGGGTGTAACCGGTGAGATTGTTTTGCTGCTTGAGCACATGATTATCAGTCATCATGGCGAAGCGGAATTTGGTTCGCCAAGGATGCCCATGTTCCCGGAGGCGGAGGCGCTCCATTGGATCGATCTGCTGGACGCACGGATGAACGAAATGCAGTCCATCATGCAACGCACGCCGGAGGGGGCGTTCTCCGAAAAGATTTGGAGTCTGGATCGGCGGCTGTATCATCCGCATTACGAGGAATAAAGTCGCTTGTCATTTCGTTGTAAATAATGAAGCGATTTATTTTAAGGGAGGAATAAACATGCGCAGAAAGCTGAAGCTGATTGGCTGTGTGGCGCTTTGCGCCGTGCTGCTGGCGGGGTGTCAGGCGAAGCAGGAAGAGGAATTCGACATTATCTCGGCTACCCAACGGCCCACGCAGAATGTTTATGCCGCGACGGCGACCCCCGGCAGCGTGGTGGGCGGCTTGCTTGACTATGACGACGGCTCTTATGATCCTGCCAGCGAAGAGGACAACGTGGGAAATACGGGCAGCATCTTTGATACGACGTATGCGCCCATCGTTCCTGAAGTTACGGTGGCTCCCACGGTCAATAGCGCTTATGCGGGTGCATCGCCCGTGGTGATCGATCCTATTGACAAGCCTACGCCTACGCCGCTGCCGGCAATTTCTTTCTCCTTTCAGACATATAGCGCGACGAAGCTGCATCTGAGCTTTGACGCGCCCGTGGGCTGGACGGTAGATGATACCTCGACGGACACGTATATTCTTACACAGCCGGATTATGAGGCGATTCCGGGCTATCAGGCGTCTATCACGGTGCATACAGCGTCGGTGAACAGCCAGTACAATTCCAGCGACTTGGCTAAGGAAGTCAAGCAGATGCTGGAAACGATCGGTTCGGGCGGATTCAGCTCCTTCAGCGAATCCCGCACGGCGGAGCGCACGCTGCTGTCAAAGGCGGGTGTGTATGCTAACTATACAGCCGTGACGAGCGACGGCGTAGAGGTTGCCGGACGCGTGCATGTGACCTGCATTGACAAGGTGCTGTACAGCGTGCATGTGACCTATCCGCTGGGGTATCGGGATACGTATGTGGATCAGGTCTATGGTCAGATGCGCAAGACCATGACGATTACGCAGTAATTTTTTCGGGCAAAAGTGGACGGGAGAACAGACTTCCGTCCACTTTTGCCCTCTATCTATGACAACGGCGGAAGCATTCAGTCGTTATTTTCGGAGGGTTGCATCATGCGGGCACTTATTTTCACAACGCATACGGGCGGCGGTCATGACGCGGCTGCCCATGCTATGGAACAGGCGCTCTCTACGCGTGGCGTTGAGACCAGAGTGATGGACTGCGTAGCGTTTGGCGGCGCATGGTTTAGCCGTGCGGTATCGGGAAGCTACGTGAAGTGGGTGCAGCATTTTCCGGACAGCTTCGGGCGAGTCTATCGCTTGGGCGAGGTCATCAGCACGCCGCGCATGAAGTCGCCGATTTATCTTGTCAACAGCGCCTATGCGTTTCGCATGGAAAAGACGATTACAGAATTTGCTCCCGATATGATCATCTGCACGCATATGTTTGGCGGCATGTCGGTGACGCATCTGCGCAAGCATGGTCAGTATAAAGGCTTCTTTGCCATGGTTATGACGGACTACACCTTCAGCCCCTTCATGGAGGATATTAAGCCGGATGTGCTCTGCGTGAGCAACAAGGCTATGCTGAATGAGTGCCGCGAAAAGGGGCTTCCAGAGGGAATACTGCTGCCTTTCGGTATTCCTGTCAGTCCTGCGTGCAAGCCATGTACGGATCGTGCTGCGGCAAAAGAAAAGGTTGGTCTGTCGCCAGATACGCCGCATGTGCTGCTGGTGGGCGGTTCCATGGGCGCGGGTAATCTGCCGGTAACGGTGGCGAAGCTTTTGCCGACACTTCCGAGCAACGCTCGACTTACGGTTGTCTGCGGATCCAATGAAGAGGCGCGTAAGCAGGCGGAGGAGCAGTTCGGCAGAGATGCACGCGTTCACATTCTGGGACGGGTATCGCCATTGTATAACCTGATGGCCTCGGCGGACGTGCTGCTGACGAAATCCGGCGGCTTGACCACAACAGAGGCAATGACTGTTGGTACGCCCATGGTCATTGTGCATCCCATTCTCGGCTGCGAGACGGCAAATGCGGAGTTCTTTGAGCGGACGGGTCTGGCGCTCTATGCCCGTCATTTGGACGAACTGCCGGAAAAGACCATGCAGTTGCTGCAAAACGCAGAGGCGCGTCAGCGCATGATCGATATTCAGCACCGGGAGATTGACCCGGAATGCAGCGGTCATTTTGCGGATTACCTGATTGAGAAGACGAAAATGCGGATGCAGGAATAAAGAAAAAACGGAGGAACTATGCTGTCGCTGCCGATGAAGGTGGTTCTGTATGTATGCCTTGGGTATCTATCAGGCAACATCATGTATGCGTATTGGGTGCCGAAGCTGCTGAAGGGCGTGGATGTTCGGGATTACGGCGCTGACCATAATCCCGGTGCGGCAAATGCTACGCTGGCTTGTGGTCTACCCATGGGAATTCTCTGCGCTGTGCTGGATATATTGAAGGGTACGGTACCGGTTACGCTGGCGCTCCACGTAAGCGACATTACGGGCTGGGCGCTGGTGCCGATCGTGCTAGCGCCTGTCGTGGGGCACGCTTGGCCGCTGCTGATTCCCGGCAAGGGCGGCAAGGCCATTGCAACCTCCTTCGGTGTGTTTATTGGATTGATGCCGGAGATTTTGTTGGCGGTTCTGTGGGCGGCGCTTTTGCTGATCTGTCTGCCGTTTATCAAGGAACATCGGGAGCTGATTTTGATTACATCGGCGTTGCTTGCTATGTTGACGTTTGTGATTTATCCCACGCCTTCGGTGCGTGCCATGAGCTGCGGGGTATCGGGCATTTTGATGTATAAGCATCGGCCTATTAAAGAAAAAACGCCGGAAGCAGTCGCGCTTCCGACAGCGCACAAAAACAGAAAAGGCTCTTGCTCTTGAAGATTCCCCGAACGTGATTAACGGCAGAAAGCTTCTTTTTGTTCAGCGACTTGAAGTACTTCATGAAGGAAATGGGCTCTACGCCAAAGTTAGTGGAAACCCGATAATTATGGTATAATCATCCACGGGTGATGAAGA
>USCW01000002.1 GCA_900553315.1 uncultured Eubacteriales bacterium | reverse complement strand
CCGGACACCTGCGCCGACGCTGCAAGTGTCCAGTCAGCCGATGCGGCCGACCGTGCAGCCGACCCCGCGCCGGATGCCGCCGATGCTTATGCCCGTTGCGCGCGGGCAGAAAACGGCGCTGCATTTGCAGGAACGCGGGTGTACGCGGATTCGGTTCGGTTTCGGGTGGAATACGAACGACGCCCGATGCGATGTGGATGCGTCGGCGTTTTTGCTGAGCGAAAACGGGCGTGTGCTGTCCGATGAGGGGTTTGTGTTCTACGGGCAGCAGACGTCAAGCGACGGCAGTGTCCGCTTTCAGCCAAACGGCGCGGACGACCGGGAGACGATTACTGTTGATACTGCGCGAATCGACCCGCGAATCCGCAAAATCGTTTTTGTGCTGACGATTGACGAAGCGCTGACGCAGAAACTGCACTTCGGAATGCTGCAAAACGTGTATCTGCGCATTCTGGACGATCGCGACGGGCGGGAAATCCTCAGCTATCCGCTGGGAAACGCGTTCGAGAACGTGACCAGCATGACGCTGGGCGAACTCTACCTGCATCAGGGACAGTGGAAATTCAACCCCGTCGGAAACGGTGTTCATATGGATTTGGCGGGGCAGTGCGCACTGTACGGCGTGACGCTCGCGTGAGGAGGAACAGCGGATGATTCGATTTGAGACAGTCAATGAGCTGGCGCTGAAGGTGACGTGTCAGGGCGGCGGCGTGCTGTACACAAAGGCGGGCGCGTTTATCGCGGGGGAGAGCGCTGGCGGGAAGAACTATACGTTTGAAAAGGTTCTGCTTGGCCCGCAGCAGGGGCTGCTGCAGGCGGCGTTCGGTGCGCTGACCCGGCGTGTGGCGGGCGAAAATCTGCCGCTGATGAAGGTGAATTTCGGCGGCGATTCGCAGACGTACTATGCGAACGCGGGACAGCATGTGACTGCCTATCAGCTGGCGCGCGGCGAAGTGCTGTCTGTGGAGGCGGAGAACATCCTCGCGTTCACGGGCGACTGCGATTACAACGTGCGCTTCCTGGGCATGGGCGTGGTGTCGCAGAAGGGTATCGCGACCTCGACATTGACCGGGCGCGGCGACAGCGCGTTTGTGGCGGTGCTCTCTGACGGCAACCCGCTGGTGATGAACAATCGCAAGTCCCGCGCGACGATTTCCGTTGACCCAGATGCGGTTATCTGCTGGATGGGGCAGGAGGGCGACAACTGCGACCCGCAGATTCGCACGGACATCAACTGGAAAACGCTCATCGGGCAGGCATCTGGCGAATCCTATGCCTACGAGTGGGGCGGCAACCAGCCTGTGACGGTGATTGTGCAGCCGTCGGAAAGAAAGGGCGGAATCAGGCTGGCGGTTGACTGACGCATTATTTCCATTCTTTCGGGAATTTCTCTCTCCCTCTGCCCGTTATATAGGTAAAAGGAGGTTTTCCTATGAAGAAACGCATTTTCGCGCTGCTGCTGGCGGCAATGCTTCCGCTGGGCGCGGCAATCGCTGATGAACCGCTCACCGACGGCACGGTGCTGGTTGATTGGGTGGATGGACAGGAGACCTATACCGCCATCTGTTCCGGCGAACTCACCCTGCACTACGACGCAGACACGAATACATACGCCACGGCAGATGGGCTCATCTGGAAAACGGAGGGGGCACTGCCCTTCGCGACGTATCAGCCGCTGCTGATGCCGCGGACGCGCGAAGAACTGCTGCAATGCAACGCGATTTACGCGGCGCTGCAAGATGCATCCGGCTTCTGGTCGGAGAAAGTCACGGGTACGGAAGTGCTGCCGGTGTATGCCGCGCCGGATGAAAATTCCTACCGCGCATCAAACGGCAAGGCAAGCGTCTCGCTGGCGGGCGGCGCGACGCTTCTGATGCAATATGGCGACTGGTCGCTCGTGCGGTACGAGGTCAACAGCAGCCGGATGCGTATCGGCTGGGTGCATACGAATCAGCTCGGCAGCGCGCCGGTGATGCTCACGGATATTCCCGTGACACTCAAAGAGGGCGCGTTCCTGACGGACGACCCCGCTACAAGCTGGTATCACACGGCGGAAGGGGACACGCTGACAGACGTGCATCTGCTGGCACAGTATGACCCGTTCTGGGCCTATGCGCGCGCGACAATGCGGGACGGCACGATGCTGTGGGGCTTCGTGCCGCTGATGAGCGTACAGCTGAACGACACGGTGGATGCAGAAGCGATGGCGAACGTCAGCGGAACGTGGGGCTTCTGCGGCGGCGGGGAGCTGATGGGCTGGGTGTTCACGCTGATGGCGGACGGACAGGGCGTCTGCTACGCGATTTCGGATGAAGCGTCGGAAAGTATGCGCTACTTGACCGAAGGCATCACCGCGGATATGAATCCGGAAAGCGCCGGAATGTTCCAATGGCAGATTGTCGGCGGAACGAATGGGTATGCGCACGACTTCATCCTCAGCAACACCAGCAACGGGACGTATGAGCGCTATCATGCGGCACTGACGGAGGATGACCACTTGGGCTTCTACCAGTGCGAAGCGGGCGGACATTATCAGCGTATCCCATAATGGACAAATGCAGCAGCCAAATCAGGCAGGCATCCGGCGGAAAACCGGGTGCTTTTTTTGTGCGGAAAAGGGGAGAGAGGAACATTCAGCGATATATATGGAAGTCCGAACGTTCGTCAAAAAAACGGCAAGTCAGCGACATTGAAAATAGATACACACGGATAAGTGTGAATAAAACTTGACGCAAGAGCAGGGAAATCAACATACTGCGGAACATAAAATGCAAAAAGTGCGGATGACAAGGGCAAAAGGGGCAAACACGCTCCAAAGTAGGACACACTGGACAGCGTGTATATGCCGAAAGATTGCAAATGCGGGTACAGGGCGGGTTTTGCGGGTCGAGAAAGTGAAAAAAGCTAAAAATTTTCCTGAAAAAACTGCGCAAAACCCCTTGCAATTTTCATGTGTATCTGATATAATCAGAGCGTTGTCTGTACAGGGATGATGTGCTAAGTTGCCGCCAGGCCATGGCGGGTAATTAGCGCGGACCAGCCCGACAATCGGGCGACGGACTCGAAGCGCAGCGGCGACCGCACCTGCAGTGGAAGCCGGACGGCGCCAACGAGACGACATTAGGAGGTAAATCAATGGCCACCCAGAAAATCCGCATCAAGCTCAAGAGCTATGAGCACACCCTGATCGATCAGTCCGCGGAGCGGATTGTCGAGACTGCCAAGCGCACCGGCGCCCGCGTGTCGGGCCCGATTCCGCTCCCCACGGAGAAGGAAATCGTGACCATCCTGCGCGCTACCCACAAGTACAAGGACAGCCGCGAGCAGTTCGAGCGCCGTACCCATAAGCGCCTGATCGACATCATGAACGCCAGCGCCAAGACCGTGGACGCCATGTCGAAGCTTGAACTTCCTGCTGGTGTCGAAATTGAAATGAAGCTGTAAGGCAGGAGGACGAAACAATGAAGAAAGCGATCGTGGGTAAGAAGATCGGCATGACGCAGATCTTCACCGAAGATGGCCGTCTTGTTCCGGTCACTGTGATCAAGGCCGGCCCCTGCACGGTTGTGCAGACCAAGACTGTCGAATCTGATGGCTACAACGCCGTTCAGGTTGGTTTTGGCGAGCTGACCGAGAAGCGCGCTGAGAAGCTGCTCAGCAAGCCGGTTCAGGGCCACTACAAGAAGGCTGGCGTCGAAGCCAAGCGCGTGCTGCGCGAATTCCGCTTCGATGACTGCTCTGGTTACAAGGTCAATGATGTGCTGAAGGTTGACCAGTTCGTCGCGGGCGACAAGATCGACGTGACCGGCACCTCCAAGGGCCATGGCTTCACCGGCCCGGTGGCCCGCTGGAATCAGCACACCGGCCCTATGGCGCACGGCTCCAAGTATCATCGCGGCGTCGGCTCCATGTCCGCTAACTCCGATCCTTCCCGCGTGTTCAAGAACAAGCACATGGGCGGCCATTACGGCGTGGATCGTGTGACTGTTCAGAACCTGGAAGTCGTGTCTGTGGATGCTGAACGCGACCTGCTGCTGGTCAAGGGCGCTGTGCCCGGTGCCAACGAAGGCCTGCTGGTCATCCGCGACACGGTCAAGTGATGCCGCGAGGAGGATTGAACAATGGCTAAGACTGCTCTTTACAATATGGAAGGCGCGGCCATTGGCGAGATTGAACTGAGCGATGCGATCTTCGCGTCCGACGTTAATGTCGCCGCTATGCATCTGGTCGTCCGTTCCTATCTGGCCGCACAGCGCCAGGGCACGCAGAGTGCCAAGACCCGCACGGAAGTCCGCGGCGGTGGTCGCAAGATCTACCGTCAGAAGGGCACCGGCAATGCTCGTCATCATGGCAACCGCGCTCCGCAGTTCCGTCACGGCGGCGTCGTGTTCGCCCCCAAGCCCCGCGATTATGTGATCGCTGTGCCGAAGAAGGTTCGCCGCCTTGCTTTCAAGAACGCGCTGACCTCCAAGCTCAACGACGGCGACATCATCGTGGTGGACGAGCTGACCCTCTCCGAAGGCAAGACCAAGCTGATGGCGAACGTGCTGAAGAAGCTGGGCGCTGAAAAGAAGGCGCTGGTCGTGCTGCCGGAAAAGGACGAGAACGTGGTTCGCGCCACGGCGAACCTGCCGCAGGCAATGACCACCTACGTCAACACCCTGAATGTTTATGACATCCTGAACGCCGGCAAGGTCGTCCTGACCAAGGCTGCCGTCGCTTCTGTTGAGGAGGTGTACGCGTAATGAAGTCCGTGCACGACGTGATTATTCGCCCGGTGCTGACCGAAAAAGCGTACGACGGTTTTGCCGATAAGAAGTACGTGTTTGAAGTGGCCATCAATGCCACCAAGACCGAGATCAAGCAGGCTGTTGAAGCGGTTTTCGCGGAAGACGGCGTGAAGGTCGAAAAGGTCAATACCCTGCGCACGATTGGCAAGATCAAGCGTCAGGGCCGCAGTGAAGGCCGCACCCCGGAAGTCAAGAAAGCCTATGTTACGCTGAAGAAGGACTCTAAGCCGATTAAGTTCTTCGAAGGCATGGGCGAGTAAAGCAGGGAGGACAAGAAACATGGCTATCCGCACTTATAAGCCGACTTCGCCCGCCCGGCGCTTTATGTCGGTTCTGACCTATGAGGAAATCACCAAGAAGTCTCCTGAGAAGAGCTTGGTGGAATACATCAAGAAGAACGCCGGCCGCAACAAGCAGGGCAAGATCACCGTCCGTCATCAGGGCGGCGGCAACAAGATCAAGTACCGCGTGATTGATTTCAAGCGCAACAAGCTGGAAATTCCGGCGAAGGTTGCCGCGATTGAGTACGACCCGAACCGCAGCGCGTTCATCGCCCTGCTGTTCTACGCCGACGGCGAGAAGCGTTACATCCTGGCTCCTCTGGGCCTGAATGTGGGCGACACCGTGGTGTCCTCTGAGAACGCGGACATCAAGCCCGGCAACGCGCTGCCGCTGGCGAACATCCCGGTCGGCACGCTGATCCACAACCTGGAGCTCAAGCCCGGCCGCGGCGGTCAGCTGGTTCGTTCCGCCGGCATGAGCGCACAGCTCATGGCGAAGGAAAACGGCTTTGCGACCGTCCGTCTGCCCTCCGGTGAAATGCGCAAGCTGCCGCTGAACGCGAAGGCGACCATCGGCACCGTCGGCAACACCGACCATGAGAACGTCCGCCTGGGCAAGGCTGGCCGCGTCCGTCATATGGGCGTGCGTCCGACCGTCCGCGGCGTCGTCATGAACCCGAACGATCACCCGCATGGCGGCGGCGAGGGCAAGAGCCCCGTTGGTCTGCCGGCTCCTGTGACTCCGTGGGGCAAGCCCGCTCTGGGCCTGAAGACCCGCAAGCACAAGAAGTATTCCAACAAGATGATCGTCAAGCGCGCTGGCAAGTAAGCGCGTATCCCATAGGAAGGAGGCAGCCATCGAATGAGCCGTTCCATTAAGAAGGGACCTTACGTTGAGAAGGCGCTGATGAAGCGCATCGTTGAGATGAACAAGGCGGGCAACAAGACCGTGGTGAAGACCTGGTCTCGTTCTTCCACCATTTTCCCTGATTTCGTCGGTCATACCATCGCTGTGCACGACGGCCGCAAGCATGTGCCGGTTTATGTGACGGAGGACATGGTGGGTCACAAGCTGGGCGAATTTGCCCCGACCCGCACGTTCCGCGGTCACTCCGGCGACAAGGCCGCTGTGCGCAAGTAATTACGGAAGGAGTGATACGATATGGCAACCCGTTCCCGCGAAAAGGCGGCTGCCCGCAAGCAGAACGCCGATAAGCGCCCCCAGGCGCACGCGAAGTATATCCGCATCTCCTCCCGTAAGGTGAAGATCGTGATCGACCTGATCCGTGGGAAGAACGTGGATGAAGCTCTGGCGATCCTGCAGTACACCCCCAAGGCGGCTGCGCCCGTCGTTGCCAAGGTGCTGAACAGCGCCATTGCCAACGCCGTGAACAACCAGGAGCTGAACCGTCAGAACCTGTATGTTGCGGAAGTGTACGCCAATCCCGGCCCCACGCTGAAGCGCTACGTTGCCCGCAGCCGCGGCAGCGCGTCCCCCATGCTCAAGCGCACCAGCCACATCAGCGTGGTGCTGGACCAGAAGTAATCCGATAGGAGGTTTATCCATGGGTCATAAAGTAAATCCCCACGGCGCTCGCGTTGGTGTGATCTTTGACTGGAGCACCCGCTGGTATGCCGGCAAAAAGGATTTCGCGAACAACCTCGTTGAGGATTACAAGCTCCGCGAAATGCTGAAGGAAAAGTTCTACGCCACCGGCATCAGCCGGATCGACATTGAGCGCAGCGCGAAGATGATCACCGTGAACATCTTCACCGGCAAGCCCGGCATGATTATCGGCCGCGGCGGCGCGGGCATCGAGGCCCTGAAGACCGAAGTGACCAACTTCCTGGGCCGTCCCTGCCACATCAACGTGATGGAGATCAAGCAGCCCGACGGTGATGCTCAGCTGGTTGCTGAGAACATTGCCCAGCAGCTGGAGAAGCGCATCAGCTTCCGCCGTGCGCTGAAGCAGGCGCAGCAGCGCGCCATGAAGGTTCAGGGCGTGAAGGGCGTGAAGACCTGCGTGAGCGGCCGTCTGGGCGGCGCGGATATTGCCCGCACCGAGCACTATCACGACGGTTCCACCCCGCTGCAGACCCTGCGCGCCAACATCGACTACGGCTTCGCTGAAGCCAAGACGACCTATGGCCGCCTGGGCGTAAAGGTCTGGATCTACAAGGGTCAGATCCTGCCCAAGGCCAAGAAGGCCCCTGCCGCGAAGGAGGTAAAGTAACCTATGCTGATGCCCAAGAGAGTGAAGCACCGCAAGGTGTTCCGCGGCCGCATGAAGGGCGAGGCCCATCGCGGCAATTTCCTGGCCTACGGCGAATTCGGCCTGCAGGCTACCGAGCCCTGCTGGGTTACGAGCCAGCAGATTGAGGCCGCTCGTATCGCCCTGACCCGTTACACCAAGCGTGGCGGTCAGGTGTGGATCAAGATTTTCCCCGATAAGCCCGTGACCGAGAAGCCGGCCGAGACCCGCATGGGTTCCGGTAAGGGCAATCCCGAGTACTGGGTGGCGGTGGTCAAGCCCGGCCGCGTTCTGTTTGAGATCGCGGGCGTTCCGGAGGAGACTGCGCGTGAGGCGCTTCGTCTGGCCTCTCACAAGCTGCCCCTGAAGAGCAAGATCATTACGCGCGCTGCGCAGAACACTGAAGCGGGTGGTGACAAAGAATGAAGGCTAATGAATTCTCCGCGATGAATCCCGAGCAGCTGACGGCCAAGGTCAAGGAGCTCAAGAGCGAGCTGTTCAACCTTCGTTTTCAGCTTGCCACCGGTCAGCTGCAAAACACCATGCAGATCACCGCTGTGAAGCGTGATATTGCACGGGCCAAGACCATTCTTCGCCTCAAGGAGCAGGCGTAAGAGATACTTGAAAGGAGGCAGCCGCTTCAATGTCTGAAGAAAGAGGACTTCGTAAAACCCGGATCGGCGTCGTGGTCAGCGACAAGATGGATAAGACTTGCGTGATTCAGATCAAGACCCGCGTCCGTCATCCCCTGTATGGCAAGATCATGAACCAGACCAGCAAGCTGAAGGTGCATGATGAGAATAACGAGTGCGGCATCGGCGACACCATCCGCGTGATGGAGACCCGTCCGCTGAGCCACGATAAGCGCTGGCGTCTGGTGGAGATCATCGAGAAGGCCAAGTAAGCTTACCGTCATGTAAGGAGGACATTCCAATATGATTCAGCCGCAAACGCGACTTAAGGTTGCCGATAACTCCGGCGCCAAGGAAATCATGTGCATCCGCGTGCTGGGCGGTTCTTTCCGCCGCGACGGCTCCATCGGTGATGTGATCGTGGCCAGCGTGAAGACTGCGACCCCCGGTGGGCAGGTGAAGAAGGGCGACGTGGTGAAGGCCGTGATCGTCCGTCAGGTCAAGAGCAAGCGCCGTCCCGACGGCAGCTACATCAAGTTTGACGATAACGCCGCCGTTATCATCAACGACCAGAAGATGCCCCGCGGAACCCGTATCTTTGGACCCGTTGCCCGTGAGCTGCGTGAGAAGGACTTTATGAAGATCGTTTCTCTGGCTCCCGAAGTGCTGTAAGAGGAGGCGAAACGATATGCATGTACATTCCAAGGACCAGGTCGTTGTCATCTCCGGCAAGGACAAGGGCAAGAAGGGCAAGATCACCGCTGCTTTCCCCAAGACCGGCAAGGTCGTGGTCGAGGGCGTGAACATGGTCACCAAGCATCAGAAGGCGCGCAACGCCATGCAGCCCGGCGGGATCGTCCATAAGGAAGCTCCCATCGACGCCAGCAACGTGATGCTCGTGTGCCCCAAGTGCGGCAAGGGTACCCGTGTCGCACACAAGGTCGTCGTCGTTGAGGAAAACGGCGTGAAGAAGCGCAAGATCATCCGCGTGTGCAAGCAGAAGGGCTGCGGCGCGGAAATCGACTGATAAAGGAGGAAAAGCCAAATGGCTACCCGTATTAAGGAAAAGTACCTGGCCGAGGCTGTTCCTGCTTTGCAGCAGAAGTTCGGCTACAAGAATGTGATGGAGATCCCCAAGCTGGAGAAGATCGTCATCAACATGGGCCTGGGCGATTGCAAGGACAACGCCAAGGCGATGGAGATGGCCGTCAATGAACTGACTGCCATCGCCGGTCAGAAGCCCCTGGTTACCAAGGCGAAGAAGAGCATTGCGAACTTCAAGCTTCGTGAGGGCATGAACATCGGTGCGAAGGTGACGCTGCGCGGCGCCCGCATGGAGGAGTTCATGGACAAGCTCGTGAACATCGCCCTTCCCCGTGTCCGCGACTTCCGCGGCGTGTCTGCCAAGTCCTTTGACGGCCGTGGCAACTACGCGCTGGGTATTCGTGAACAGCTGCTGTTCCCCGAAATCGAGTACGACAAGGTGGAGAAGATCCGCGGCATGGAAATGATCTTCGTCACCACCGCGAAGACCGACGAGGAGTGCAAGGAGCTGCTGCGTCTGCTGGGTATGCCCTTCGCGCAGGCGTAAGAAAGGGAGGAAGAATCAAGTGGCTAAGACTAGCATGAAGATCAAGCAGGCGAGAACCGCGAAGTTCTCCACCCGCGCTTATACCCGCTGCCGCCTGTGCGGCCGCCCGCACTCCGTGCTGCGCAAGTACGGCGTGTGCCGCATCTGCTTTAGAGAATTGGCCTATGCTGGCCAGATCCCCGGTGTCCGCAAGGCCAGCTGGTAAGCGGGGAGAAGAACGGAAGGAGGTTCCACCATGGTTGTGAATGATCCCATTGCCGATATGCTCACCCGCATCCGCAACGCTCAGGTGGCCAAGCACGAAAGCGTGCTGGTGCCCAGCAGCAACACCAAGAAGAGCATTGCGAAGATCCTGCTGAACGAGGGCTACATCAAGAGTGTGGACTACGTTGAGGATGGACATCAGGGCAGCATGAAGATCACCCTGAAGTATGTCGAGGGCAAGCAGCCCGTCATCGCCGGCCTGAAGCGCATCAGCAAGCCCGGCCTGCGGGTGTATGCCAGCTGTGAAGAGCTGCCCAAGGTGCTTGGCGGTCTGGGTATCGCCATCATCAGCACCAGCAAGGGCCTGATGACCGACAAGGAAGCCCGCAAGAACGCCATCGGCGGCGAAGTGCTGGCTTATATCTGGTAAACCGACACGTCAATGGAGGTGCGATTATGTCTCGTATCGGAAGACTTCCGATCACTGTCCCCGCGGGCGTGACGGTTACGGTTGACGATGCAAACCTGGTGACGGTGAAGGGCCCCAAGGGCACCCTGAGCCAGCAGGTGAACAACGCCATTACCGTGAAGCAGGAGGGCAATGTTCTTACCCTCGAGCGCCCCACCGATAGCAAGCCCCACAAGGCGATGCACGGCCTGTACCGTGCGCTGATCCACAACATGGTTGTGGGCGTGACCGACGGCTTCAGCAAGACGCTGGAGCTGGTTGGCACCGGCTACCGTGCCCAGGCTGAGGGCGGCAAGAAGCTGACCATCAACATCGGCTTCTCCCATCCCGTGATTCTGGACGCGCCCGAAAACATCAGCTTTGAGACCCCCAACCCCAACACCATCGTGGTGAAGGGTATCTCCAAGCAGCAGGTGGGCAACCTTGCCGCCGATATCCGCGCCATCCGCAAGCCTGAACCCTATCTGGGCAAGGGCATCAAGTACACGGATGAGCATATCCGCCGCAAGGAAGGCAAGACCGGTAAGAAGTAAGAGAGGGAGTGACTGCAAATGTTCAAAAAGCGTGACCGTAATGAAGTGCGCGTGATTCGTCATGCGCGGGTTCGCAAGAAGATCAGCGGCACCCCTGAAATGCCGCGTCTGTGCGTATACCGCAGCCTGAATCACATTTACGCTCAGATCATCGACGACACCAAGGGCGTGACCCTGGTGAGCGCGTCCACCGCTGATCCCGCACTGAAGGGCCAGCTGGGCGAGGTCGATAAGAAGGGCGCTTCCAAGATGGTTGGCAAGCTCGTTGGCGAGCGTGCTGTCCAGTCCGGCATTAAGACGGTGGTGTTCGACCGCGGCGGCTATGTGTACACTGGCCGCGTGGCCGAGCTGGCTGCCGGCGCCCGTGAAGCCGGACTCGATTTCTAAGAGAAGGAGGACACACGAATGCAACGCTACGAACAGGTCAGCGAATTCAAGGAAAAGCTGGTTGCTGTCAACCGGGTGTCCAAGACCGTGAAGGGCGGCCGCAACATGCGGTTCTCCGCGCTCGTCGTCGTTGGCGATGAGAACGGCCGCGTGGGCGCGGGGATGGGCAAGGCTGCCGAGATCCCCGAGGCCATCCGCAAGGCGAACGAGGACGCCAAGAAGCACATGGTGAATGTGTCGCTGAACGGCACCACCGTGCCCCATGAGTCCACCGCTTATTTCTCCACTGCCAAGGTGGTGCTGATTCCGGCCCCCGAAGGTACTGGTGTTATCGCCGGCGGCGCGACCCGTGCCGTGCTGGAGCTGGCCGGTGTGAAGGATATTCGCACCAAGAGCTACGGCACCAACAACCCCATCAACATGGCGAAGGCCACGCTGGAGGCTCTGCGTCAGATGCGCAGCGCCGAGCAGGTGGCGAAGCTCCGCGGCAAGACCGTGGAAGAGCTGCTGGGTTAAGGAGGAGAACGATATGAAGCTGAATATCACCCTGATGAAGTCTCCTATCGCCTGCCAGCCCAAGCAGAAGGCGACGGTGCAGGCCCTGGGTCTGCGCAAGGTGGGCCAGACGGTCTGCCAGCCTGACAATGCCGCGATCCGCGGCCAGATCTTCGCTGTCAAGCACATGCTGAAGGTCGAAGAAGTGAACGAGTAAAGGAGGGAAACCCCAATGAAACTGCACGAGTTGCAACCCGCTGTCGGTTCCACCACCGCTCCCAAGCGTCTGGGCCGCGGCGTAGGTTCCGGTCTGGGCAAGACCTCCGGCAAGGGCCACAAGGGCGCCAAGGCGCGTTCCGGCGGCGGCAAGCGTCCGGGATTCGAGGGCGGCCAGATGCCCCTGTATCGTCGTGTGCCTAAGAAGGGCTTCACCAACATCTTTGGCACCGAATATGCCTGCGTGAACGTTGAGCGTCTGGAGATCTTCAACGATGGCGATGTGGTTACTGCACAGTCCCTGATCGACGCCGGCATCATTAAGAAGACCCTTGACGGCGTGAAGATCATGGGCAACGGTGAGCTCACCAAGAAGCTGACCGTGCAGGCCAGCAAGTTCACCGCCTCTGCAAAGGAGAAGATTGAGGCTCTCGGCGGGAAAGCCGAGGTGATCTGACATGTTGGAGAGCATTCGCAAGATGTGGAGGATCCCCGACCTGCGCAACAAGATCCTCTATACCCTTGGTATGCTGCTGCTGTTCCGCCTGGTGGGCGTTATTCCCGCCCCCGGCGTGGATGCGGCGAAGGTGTTTAACAGCACCGCCAGCGATCTGCCTCTGCTGCAGCTGGTCAACATGATGACCGGTTCCAACTTTGCAAACATGACCATCATGGCCATGGGTATCACGCCCTACATCAACGCGAGCATTATCATGCAGCTGTTGACGATTGCCATCCCCGCCCTAGAGCGTATGCAGAAGGACGAGGAGGGCGGCCGTGAAAAGATCGCCCGGATCACCCGCTATGTCACCGTCGGCTTGGCCGCGGTGCAGGCGATCGGTCTGGTGGCCGGTCTGGGCTACATCAAGTCCGGCTGGTTCAATTACGCTTTGGTTGGCATCAGCATGGCCGGCGGCTCTGCGCTGGCGATGTGGATCGGTGAGCGCATCACCGAGAAGGGCGTCGGCAATGGTATCAGCATGCTGATCATGGCCGGTATCCTTTCCAACCTGTTCAACGGCATCGTGTCTGGCTTCACCAATGCCAGCGCGAACGGCACCAGCAGCGGCTGGCTGAACCTGCTCGTGATTGCTGTGATGTTCGTCATCATGGTGATCGTCGTGACCTTCGTGGACATGGGCGAGCGGCGCATCCCCCTGCAGATTGCCAAGCAAGTGAAGGGTCGCCGCGTGTACGGCGGTCAGAACACCCACATGTCCCTGAAGGTGTGCAGCGTGGGCGTTCTGCCTCTGATCTTCGCGTACTCCTTCCTGGCCTTCCCGGGCACGCTGATCCAGCTGATCGGCGGCACCAAGTCCGGTGCGTACATCTGGTGGGCCACGCACATGAGCACCGGCAGTGTGGGGTACATGATTATCTCTGCGCTGCTCATCATGGCGTTCACCTTCTTCTACTCCTCCATCAGCTTCGACCCCAAGCAGCAGGCTGAGCAGCTCACCATGCAGGGCGCAGTGATCCCCGGACAGCGCGGCAAGAACATCCGCGGCTATCTGCAGACCACTGTGAACCGCATGAACCTGTTCTCCGCGCTGTTCTTGGCGATTCTGGCTGCTGTTCCCACGATTCTGACGACTGGCCTGAATGCGCAGGTGCCGTTCGCGGCTTCCTCCATTTTGATTGCTGTGAGCGTGTCTCTGGAGACCATCCGCGCCATCCGCGCCGAGATGAGCATCCGCGGCATCGACAGCAACCTGGACAACGCCGGTTTCATGTAAGAAGCAAACCCTGCAGCCCATGCACCGGTGCGGTTTTCGCCCGGTGCATGGCGCCATGCAGGGAACTTTGGAACAGGGGGCGCATACGTCCCGGACGGGCTGCATAAGCCTGAAGGCGGACAAGGCTCCCGAAAGGAGTTCAGCATGAACATTATTTTCCTGGGCCCTCCCGGCGCGGGCAAGGGCACTCAGGCGCAGCGCATCTGCGCGGCGCTTGGGATTCCCCAGGTTTCTACGGGCGACATTCTTCGCCGTGCCATCAAGGAGCAGACCCCGACCGGTTTGAAGGCCAAGGCCTTCATCGACGCGGGCAAGCTTGTGCCGGATGAAGTGGTGATCGCCATTGTTGCGGATCGGCTGAAGGAAGCGGATTGCCAGAAGGGTTACATCCTGGACGGCTTCCCCCGCACCGTACCGCAGGCTGAGGCGCTGGACCGCATCGCGCACATTGATGCGGTGGTGGAGCTGGCGGTTGAGGATCAGCAGCTGGTGGATCGCCTGAGCGGCCGCCGGGTGTGCCTCAAGTGCGGCGCAACGCATCATGTGACCACGCTGAACGGCCGCACGAAGTGCGACTGCGGCGAGGAGCTGGTGCAGCGCGACGACGACAAGCCTGAAACGGTACTCAGCCGCCTGACGGTCTATCACGACCAGACGGCGCCGCTGTCCGCCTACTATGAAGAGAAGGGTCTGCTGCACCGTATTGACGGCGGCAAGGATCGTGACGCGATCTATGCGGACATCCTGAACGTCTTAGGGGCGAAGGCATGATCAGCATAAAAAATCCCGACCAGATTGCGAAAATGCGGACGGCTGGCGCACTTCTCTATGAGGTGCTGCAAAAGCTCCGCGAGGCGGTCAAGCCCGGCATGACCACGGCGGCGCTGGACGTTTACGCCGAACAGCTGATTCGAAAGAATCACGCGATCCCGTCCTTCCTGCATTACAATGGATACCCTGCGACGCTCTGCACCAGCATTGACGACCAGATCGTCCACGGCATTCCCTCGGAAAGCCAAGTATTGAAGGAAGGCTCCATCCTGAGCATCGACTGCGGTTTGGTGCTGGATGGATGGCAGGCGGACAGCGCGTTCACCATGGGAATTGGTGAAATTTCCGCGGAGGCGGAGGCGCTCATCGAGGTAACTGAGGAGTGCTTCTGGAAGGGCGTGCGGCAGGCGGTAGCGGGCAACCGGCTGGGGGATCTGGGCCATGCGGTTCAGTCCTGGGCGGAGGGCCACGGCTACGGCGTGATCCGCGACCTGACCGGCCACGGCATTGGCCGTGAAATGCACGAGGATCCGGCGGTGTACAACTTTGGGGAGCCCGGACGCGGCTTAAAGCTGCGTAAGGGTATGACCATCGCGGTGGAGCCTATGATCTCTGCGGGCGATTGGCATACGACGGTGGATGACGACGACTGGTGCTACCGCACCCGGGATCGCAGCCTCGCCGCCCATTATGAACACACCATTGCCATCCGCGAGGATGGATTGCCGGAGATCCTGACATTCCCTGGGTTCCAGTGGAAGGAGGAGGAATGATGGAGCGCATACCGATGGAAGTCGGGCGCGTCGTCATGTCCAAACAGGGCCGCGACAGGGACCGCTGCTTCGTGATTCTCTCTGTGGTGGACGATCAGTATGTGATGATGGCCGATGGCCTGACGCGCAAGCTGGATCATCCGAAACGGAAAAAAGTGAAACATCTGCATCCAAAGCCCGTGAAAATGGAAGGACTTGCAGAACGGCTCGCGTCCCGGCAGGTGCTGGACAGCGATCTGCGCAAGCTGCTGAGCGAGGCTGGACTGCAAACTGATTTGCCGCTGTGCAAGGAGGGCTGAAATCTTGTCGAAGAACGACGTCATTGAAATGGAAGGCCACGTTGTCGAGGCGCTTCCCAACGCCATGTTTCAGGTGGAGCTTCCCAATGGACATCAGATCATGGCGCACATTTCCGGTAAGATGCGCATGAACTTCATCCGCATTTATCCCGGCGACAAAGTTACCATCGAGCTCTCGCCCTATGATCTGACCCGCGGTCGGATCACCTGGCGCAGCAAGGGCTGAGGAATTGAGAAGGCGGCGCTTTTCGCCGCCGTGAGACAAGGAGGGTACGCTCATGAAGGTACGGCCGTCTGTGAAGCCTATCTGCGAAAAGTGCAAGATCATCAAGCGCAAGGGCAAGGTCATGGTCATCTGCGAAAATCCCAAGCACAAGCAGAAGCAGGGCTGACAAGCGAAAACAAAGACACCGCTGTTTGATGCAGCGGTGTCTTTTGTGATTTAGCGGAAGCTGCAGGGCAGCATTTAAAAAGTGGTATAACATGGAACTGCGCACCCACGATATGTCCCTTGCGCTGCTGGGCTGCAATCAATTGGCAGAAAGCGCACGGTATTTGTATCACCGGGACGCCTTTACGCTGTCCAGCATTCTATAGAAAGCCGAAGCGCCGGAACACATGCAGTTCATCCGGTGCTTCGGCTTTTTATTATGCTTTTTTTGGCTGAAGCTCCATCCAGAAGCGCTTTGTTTCTCCCGGAGCCAGCATGGGCAGTCGATCATGCTTCGCTGCGCAGGCCACTGTGTCGTAATATGCCGTTGCAGGCTCAAAGGCAAAATTACAGTCGCCACGATAGGCTCCCGTGGTAATCCAGAAGCCCAGGTAAGGCAGCGCATCCCCATCCCAGCGCAAATGGGTCTGTATGCCCTGCGAAGGGTACAGCACCGCGCAATGCGCATCCTGCACGGGGGCTTGCAGGTAGAACTTCAATGCGCTTTGGGGGGCAGGCGGGCGGGAGAAATCATAGCCGCCACCGACCAGTGGATGGCACTCACCTGACCCGCCAAGTGCTGTGCCGGGAATCAAGTTTTCCGCTACGCCGCCCTCTTGCGGAAAGATGAATCGGCAATCCGGCTCCAGCCGCAGCAGACAGTGGCAGACCCATACACAGGGCATTGGCGCTTCCCCACGGTTGGTGATTGCATACTGAAACCGCACAGCTTCTCCTGTCAGAGATACCTGCTTTTCATAGGCAAAGGATAGCATTGCATCCGCATAGCGCAGCGTCACTCGATCATTCGCAGCCTCTGCGGTCATGGGACGGCTCCAGAGCCTGCCATGATCCGGCAGCGTAACGCGCTTTCCCTGCCATAAAAGCTCCTCCACTCCCATGGAGGGAAACACATCATCGAACCCGGAGGCATCGCCCTCATGAAAGGGCATATCGGGCCGCAGCGGCGGGTATGCTTCGCCCCGGGGCTGGGCCAGCAGTTCCACGCCCCGCCATTGCAGCGAAGCCGCCTTCCCGCCGCGTTCCGGCAAAAGCCGCATCGTCATAGCGTCCTCGGTAAGCGTCAGCGTATGCTGTCCGCGCCATATTTCCTTCTGATAGTGCATCGTTCTCTGTCCTCCCATCAAATCATTCGGTGAGCCAGCGTTGCGTTGATCTGCTCCTCCCGCAGAGCAGGAATCCAAAGCTCCACCCGTGTTCCCATCCCCAGTTCGCTGTCCACCGTCATGCGATAATTATTATTGAACACCAGATACAGCCGCCGCGCCACACTGCTGATGCCGTAGCTGTGATCCGGGTGGGCGTTGTTCCCGCAGTCCAGCACCTCCCGCAGCCGCGCTAGTGCTTCCTCCTCCATGCCCGCACCGTCATCCTCCACCACAAAATGGAGCGTGCCGCCTTCCTTCTCACCCGTGATGGTCAGCGTCCCGGAGCCGATCTGCCGAATGCCATGCAGCACAGCGTTTTCCACCAGCGGCTGCAGGAACATCTTCACAGAGTAGAAGCTCTGTGCCTCCTCGCTCACGCGCAGCGTAAAGGTCAGATCAATGTTATACACCTGCCGTACAATGGACAGATAGTTTTCAATCATGCACATTTCTTTCTGGATGGTGTAAATCATCTGGCCTCGGTTCAGCACCTGCTTGTAAAACTTGATCAGGCTTGTCAGCACGTCCGAAATCTCCTGCTGCCCCTGCTCCTGTGCCTTGTAATTCACCAGCGAAAGGGTGTTGTACAGCAAATGAGGATTGAACTGCTCCTGCATCAGCTCCGCCTGTACTTCGTTAATGGTGGCCTGATACACGGCTTCCTTTGCATGCAGGCTATTGATGGTGTTGACCAACTGCACGCAGGAATCATCCAACTCCACAATTTCCTGACTGCCGGTGATCTTGGGCATTTTTACATATTGATCCGGGGCTTCAGTCGCCAGCTTCTCCTTCTCCACCAGCCGCTTGATGCCCTTGAGCAGGCTGCGGCTGATGAAAAACAGCAGAATACCGCTGAGCAAAATGCCCACGCCACCGCACAGCCAGTAGAAAACGCTCAGCGAAGCCATACGACTGTTGCTCAGACGCGTATCGTAGATTGTCACCAGCCGATAGCCATTCAAGCTGCTGACCGCATCCCCCACAATAAAGCCGCTGTCCAGCTGCTCCGCCTGCATCAGCGGCAGCAGCGATCTGTCACCCTTGGCACAGACTACTTCACCGTCCTCCGACAGATAAAATGCCGCAAGCTGATAGGGCGTTAACTTGGACATCAGCACCGCTTCAATTTTCGCAAGCGGGATTCGCACTTGCAGCAAGGCCATGCGCTGCGTCTTGGCAGCGTCCAGCATCCAGCGGTTGAAATGCAAATACTGTCCCGCACCCTTCAGATCCAGGCAGCTCCAGCTGAACACCTCGTCATGCTCATCCAGGCGGTGCACGAAGGGTTCATCGGCAATATCAGCAAAATCGAAAATGCCCAGGTTGTCAATGTACACATTGGGATGAAGCAGATAGAGCTTGCCGTAAGCCGAACCACCGCGGTAGGTGGTCGCAGGCACCTCGGCATAGCGCAAGTTGAACATAGCGTAGTCCATCAGCGTACGCATTTGATGGGACGCATGGATCTGTTCACTGAGGGTCACAGGCTGGGCGGACAGCAGGCTGGCAAATTCATCGTTGACAAACAGCACGTCCGTTTTCGCCATCAGCGTTGACAGGTAAATGTCCAGCTCCGACATGGAGGTCTCCGTTGCCTCCTGCTGCGCCAAGCGTACCTGCGTGTCCATGTCCCGCTGCACGTTGCGGTGAAACACCAGTACCATACAGGCGATGACCATCATAATAACGCTGGCAGAGACCATGAACATGCGCCCATGAATGGTGTTCAGCCAGCTCTTTACGCGCTTCATCGCCGGCCCTCCATAAACTGCTTCGGGGTCATACCCTCCTGCCGCTTGAACACAATGGACAAATAGGTGGCGTGGCTGTAACCCACCTCTGCAGCAATAGCGGTCAGATTCTTATTGGTCTCCGTCATCAGCTTCTTCGCCTGCCGAATGCGGCAGTGCGTGATGTAGTCCAGAATGGTCACGTCCGTGACCTCCTTAAAGATATGGTTCAGGTAGTTGGGGCTGTAGGAGAAATGATCGGCAATCATGCCCAGGTGGATGCTTTTCAGGTCGCTTGTGCGGATGTATTCCTTGATCTGCTGAATCAGCTCGTCATACCGTCCGCCCTCTCGCTGATGCAGCCGCTGATAGGCAAACAGCAAAATTTTCTCGGCAAAGCGGCGGCAATCTTCCGGGCTGGAGAAGGCATGATTCTGCATCAGCATGCCATTCAGCTCGTTTTCAAAGCGCTCGTCCGTGCCGGTCTCCTGCTGCACAATAAACTGCACGCTGTCCAGCAGGTAATGACAGAGCATCTGCCGCTGCGGAAAGGATGCGCCCTCCATAACGTCGTTCAAAAACGCCGCTACCGCCTGCTCTGGGTTCTCTGCTTCCTTGGTCAGCAGCTCCGTCAGTTGAGCGTGGCAGGTCTGCATCAGCAGCGTGGGAGACGCAGCCTGCGGCGCGTCCTCCTCGGCAAAGACCACGTTGTCCCCGCCGTAGTTGCCCTTGTTGCTCAAAAGCCGCATGCACAGCTCATATTGCTTGCGGATGTCCCGCAGATTTTTAATGGCGGTGCTGAAGGTCGCGGTCGTCATCACGCCCTGCTCCCGCAGCTTCAGTGTCAGCGCGTTCAGCACCGTCTCTACCATGTGGCGGGAGTCCATGGTACTGACCTCCGCCGCAAAGGAAAACACCAGTGTGTAAAAGCGCTCGTTCATGCGTACAACGTAATACGGCGTGGGAACATCCAGATTCCGCTTTAATTCCTGATATACCTGATACGGTACTGCCGATGCATCTCCCACCACCATGGCGGTGCCTTCGAGGTCGATCTCCACCATGCCCACCCGGTAATAGCTGCCATCGTCCATGTCCAGCAACCGCTGGCGGCGCAGACATTCCTCCTCCGAAATGTCATAGCAGAGCAGCACGTCGGAGCAAAGCTCCCGCCGCAGCTTTATCTGATGAGAGCGCATGGTGTCCTGAAGCTGGCGCAGCTGTTGCCGCAGCTGATCCAGATCCTGAAAATTCTGGATGATCCGATGCAGGCAGTTTTCCAGCTCCCCTCGGGAAAAAGGCTTGGTGATATAGCCGTCGCTGTGTACGGCAATGGCAGCCTTCAGGTAATGCAGCTTATCGTACAGGCTGCAAAAGATAATGCGTCCGCGAAAGCTCTCTGCGCGCAGGGTGCTTGCCAACTCGATGCCTGTCATGCCCGGCATTTCCACATCGCAGATCAGAATATCCGTCTCCATGTTGCGGATGATTTCCAGCGCGTCATAGGCGTTTTCGCACACGCCGATGATGTGCAGCGGCAGCTTGTTGAAGGAGCGCACCGCGTCCGCAAGGTTTTGACGGTCAATGGCAAAGTCATCCACGATCAGCACGCTGTACATTTGGGCATCCTCCCCTGTTCTTTTTCCCTTTATTTCCCATCATTCGCGGCATACTGGGAAAATTCCTGTCATTTTAGGTAAAATCCATGCAGAAGCAACGCAGTTCATCGCTCAATCTGCCGCAACATGAAAGGAGGGGAACACCGCTTACGCGGCGTTCCCCTGTTGGGTCTATGTGCGCTTTAACGGTTTTCCGCAAACCACTTGGTCATATTCTCCACAGCATCTTCGTAGTCCGTATCATCGAGGAATTCCTCGTACATGTCGTCCCACGCGGTGTTGAACTCTTCCTCGGAGGCCGCAGTCAGGATCGGAGCCACCAGCTCGCCGGTGAACTTGCTCCAGTACCAGCTGCTCACGCTCGCCACGGTGTCGGTACCGTCACCGTAAGCGTAGCGGCCGCTCATGTCGTAGCCGCCCAGGGCGCAGATGGCCTTGTTCAGGTTCAGGCTGTTCAGGCGGGGAGCCACCGTGCGGGCGGGAGCAAAGGGGTTGTAGTTGCTGAGGGTGGGCGCACAGGCCGCAGCCTTGTTCAGGAACCTGTAGTAGGAGCTGTAGTTGGCGTTGTACAGTCCGTAGTAGTCAGCGCCCTTGCCGTTGCTCACGGAATTCATCATGTCGTTCTGGGTGGTCTCGTCCACAAAGTGACGCACGCCGTTTTCATCGGTGGTATACAGGCCAGCCTCAGCAGGACCCCAAGAGCAAACGTCCATGCCCTCGTCAGAGAAGAACCAGTCGAAGTACTCGATCAGGCGTTCCTTCTTTTCGCGCTCCATATCGCTGCGGATGATCACGCGCCAGAAGCCAGCCTCGAAGATGTCGTAAGCACCCAGACCGCTGTCGTCAGCCTTCGGCCAGGGAATGAAGCGGATGGACGCGTCCTCGCCCACGGTCTGATACAGCGCACTCTGCGCACTGTTCACATCGCCGATGTACATACCCGCGCCCACGCGACCCGCCGCGATCTTGGACTGGAGCTGGTCGCTGGTCTGCACGATGAAGTCCGCGTCGATCAGGCCGCTCTGGTACAGCTGGTTCAGGTAATGATAGTAGTCCTTTGCGCCGGTGCTGCCGATGAAGCCGCCTACGTTGCCGTCATCGGTCTGACGCCAGTGACCGAAGTCGAACATGGAGCCCACATGGAACTGAGACCAGTCGATGGAGCTGAAGGGGATCAGGTCAGAGTCGCCGACCTTGACGTTCAGCGCCTGAATCTTTTCCAGCATTTCACGGAAGGCTTCAGGGGTATCGATGGCAGGGGTGATGGCGTAGTCCTCCAGGGTAGGCATCAGGCCCTGATCCACGGTTTTCGCGTTGATTTCCTTCACAGGGGTGAAGGTGTAGCCGGCCTTCGCCAGCAGATCCTCGCGAACCCACAGCGCCCAGGAACCCAAAGGCATGCAGTAGGGATCGGAAGCGTAAGGCTCCTTGGAGGTATCGACGTACACGCAGGGAATCTGGGTCTTCACGCCGTTGTTGCAGTAGCGGGGCCAGAAGTCCGCGTCGAAGTACTTGGCCAGGTTGGGCATGTTGTTCTCGATCAGGTCATCATAGCCCTGGCCATAGTAACCGGTCGCCACGGCGTAAGCAGCCATTTCATTGCCGCAGATGACCACGTCAGGCAGGTTGTTGGCGGCAATGTAGGTCGCCAGACGCTCTTTGAAGCCGATGGTGGTCAAGCCGCCTTGGATAACTTCATTGACCCGGATGTGGAACTTGTTCTCGATCCACGGGGTCACCACATCGTTGGGATTGTCCAGGAAGTTTGCCGTATCGCTGTACTCCAGGTCGACCACCAGATCGATCCAGTCCAGGTCATTGGCGCTTTCTGCCATGGCGGGGACGAGTCCCAGCACCATGATTGCAGACAGAAGCAGTGCGATGAAACGTTTTGCCATTGAGGGATACCTCCTTTTATTTTTATCTTTCACCGGTATGACAGCCGGGAATGATACACTATCAGCAGCAGCGTTACGCCTTGACCGCGCCGATCATTACGCCCTGCACAAAGTATTTCTGGAAGAAGGGATACACGATGACAATGGGCAGGGTGGTGACCACCAGCGTCGCCAAGCGGATGCCCTCGGGCGAGGACTGCTCCACAACGCCGCCGCCGGAAGCCAGCGAGGTCTGCGTTGCGTAGGAAGCCCTGATCATTTCCTGCAGGATGGCCTGCAGGGGCTTCAGCGCAGACTTGGTGATGTATACCATCGCGTCGTACCAGGCGTTCCACTGCCACACGCCGCTGTACATGGCAATGACGGCGATGATGGGCATGGAGCAGGGAATAATGATGCGGAAGAAAATCTTCAGGTCGCCCGCGCCGTCCAGCTTGGCAGCCTCCTCCAGTTCCCTGGGCAGGCCGTCGAAGTAGGTACGCATCAGCAGCATGTTGAACGCCCAGAAGCCGTTAGGCAGGATATACACCCAGAAGCTGTTGATCAGTTGCAGCCGGAACATCAGGATGTAGGTAGGGATCAGGCCGCCGCTGATATACATGGGAATCAGCATGAAGATGGACAGCCCCCGGCGGCCCGGCAGGCCGCGCTTGGAAATGGCATAGGACGCAAGGCCTGTGACGACGACCGTATACGTCGCACCCAGGACCGTACGCGCGATGGAGATAAAGAACGAATTGAAGATATTCCGCTGGTTCAGCACTTCAATATAGTTTTTGAAGGTGGGCTGCACCGGGAAGATCGTGATCTGTGTCGTCATGACCGCCACGCTGTCGCTGAGCGAATAGGCCACGCAGTATAGGAACGGGAACAGCACCAGGGCGCTGAGCAGCAGCATGATGATCCGCAGAATGACCTCCTTGCGAATCTCGCCTCTTTTGTTGCCAACCATTGGTTTTTCCTCCCCTCAAGCCTGTAAGAATCAGAATGCGCCGTAGCCGCGCAGCTTGCGGCTGGTCGCGTTCGCCAGCATGACCAGCACCAGACTGACCAGACCCTGTGCCAGACCGATTGCTGTTGCATAGCTGAGCTTGTTGGACAGAATGCCTTCCGCAAAGATGAAGTAGTCCAGGGTGTTGGCCTTGGAGGACAGCAGGGCGTTGCGCAGGTTGAACACCGCGTCAAAGCCGATGCCGCCATTGCCGTTGACCAGGTTTCCTACCGTCATGATCAGCATCAGGCCAATGGTAGGGGCGATACTTGGCAGGGTGATGTAAAACAGCTTCTGCCAGCCGTTCGCGCCGTCCACCACCGCAGATTCATACTGCTCGGTAGGGATGGCGGAAAGCGCCGCCAAGTAGATGATGGTGTTCCAGCCGATCTCCTTCCAGATGGCGACCACAATGATGATGCCCCAGAAGTAATTTGGGTCTCGCATGAAGGCGACTCGTTCGCCGCCCAGAGCCACGATCAGCGTGTTCACAATGCCCGTCTGCTGGTCCAGCATCTTGTAGACCAGACCTGCGATGACGACCCAGCTGATGAAGTGGGGCAGGTAGGTGATGGTCTGCGTCACGCGCTTAAACACGGAATCCTTCATGGAGAAAATCGCAATGCCCAGCGCAATCGGCAGCGGGAAGCCGATCAGGATATGCAATCCGTTGATGGCCAGCGTGTTTTGCAGCGCCGCCCAGAAATCCTTATCCCGCAGGAATTTTGCGAAATGCTTCAGCCCCACAAAGTCGCTGCCTGCAAAGCCCTTCACCAGGTCATATTTCTGAAACGCCATAACCAGACCGAACATGGGGATATAAGCGAAGATGGTCACCACAATGATCGCAGGGAGCAGGAACGCATACATGGTGCGGTATTCCCGTATGCGATGCCCCAGCGTCTTTGCTTTCCCGTGCACCATTGGAATCGGCGTGAGCCGGTTCTCGGTCATGTGAAGTCACTCCTTTTTTGTTTCAGCATTTTGTGTGCTCTTATGGTAAAATACATTGCCAGAAAAAGCAATCGCATATTTCAACGATTTCCATACATTTTTGAAAGATAGATTTTGCTATTTAGTAATTTCTTACAGCAATGCAAAATCGTTGCTTTTTATAGGTGGAATTGTTGATTCGTGAGATTGAGATTTTTCAACGTTTCTATTATGATTTATCGTAGAAGCGGATAGGGGTTCCTTGCCCTGTCCTAAAGCGCTTTGTACAAATTAAACAACCTGCTGCAAAAAGCGGAGAGGAGCTTTCAGAATGTGGCATCATGAACTGGCAAAGGTCTATCAGGTACGGCAGAATCTTTGGGCCATTGATGAGATCGGCAAAACGACGCTCTATGTGTATGAAGGAGAAAAGCGTGTGCTGCTGCTGGACACGGGCTTCGGTCTGCTTCCCCTGCGGGAGATGGTGGAAAGCCTCTGCCCCGGCAAGGAGATCGTTGTGGTCAACTCCCATGCCCATGGCGACCACGCCAGCGGCAACTGTCAGTTTGATACCGTAGGCGTAGGCCGCTGGGATGAGCCTGCCAGCCATAAGGGCATGGACGCGGATACACGGAAGCGTTATCTGGTCAGTTTTTTTGAGGACAATCCCCGGGCAGCAAAGGTGGATGTGAACGCCTGGCTTCCCGGCCCTGCAAAGCATATCGTTCCCCTGAGCGACGGCGATGTGATCGATCTGGGCGGTGTTCAGTTGGAAGTCATGGAAGCGCCGGGGCATACCATCGGCAGCATCTGTTTGTTTGACCGGGCCAACGGCTATTTGTTCACCGGCGACCTGATGCTTACATGGCAGGTGTGGGGACAACTGACGGATTCCAGCACCCTGAAGGAATACGGGCGCACGCTGGATCGCCTTGCCGCACTGGAGCCGCAGGTCACCGAGGTTTTCCCCGCCCATGGACGCGAGGATAATCCCTTCGGCTGGCCCATCTATCATCTGCCGCCCCGGGTATTGTCCGTCTATGCAGAAGGAACGAACCGCATTCTGCGCGGCGAGGCTGCGGGTGATCCCTTTACCTGCTTTGCCCACGACGGGCTGGTGGTGCTGTTCGAAATCGGCGGCATGGTCTACGATCCCACCCGCATGGGAACGGATAAGCTGTAACGCAGCCTTTTTGCAAGGATAAACGCGGCTGCAAAGGCCGCAGGATAGGAGAATATCATGAGCATTGCCGTTGCCACGGATCACCCGATGTTCCTGCTTTCTACCGCCACCACCAGCTATGGGCTGGAGGTGACCGACGCGGGTGCGGTGGTCAACCTGTATTGGGGGGCGCGCCTGGATCGTGTGGAGGATCTGCCCTACGGAGAACAGGAGGCCTTCAACTTTTCTCAGGAGCCTGACAAGAAGCCCTGGACGAATCAGGAGTTTCCCGGCGCAGGCGGTTACTTTTTCAATGAACCCTGCATGAAGGCGCTGTATCCCAGCGGATGTCGGGATACAAAGCTGCTTTACGCAGGCTATGCTTTAGAGCATGACAATATTTCCGATACGCTGATACTAACGCTGAAGGAGCAGCTTGCCCCCCTGACCGTGCGCTTGTATTATCGCGTGTACCACCAGTTTGACGTCATCGACCGCTGGGCTGCGGTGGAAAATCTCGGCGACGCACCCGTTTATCTAGAATCCTTCCAGTCGGCGGTGCTGTATCCTCCCAAAGGCAATGATTTCCGACTAACGCACATGGCAGGCAAGTGGGCGGCGGAATATCAGCTGGAACGTCACACGCTGACCCAGAGCAAGACGGTGCTGGAATCCCGCCATGGCATTTCCGGCCCGGACTGTGTGCCGTGGTTCGCCCTGGATGAACACGGACAGGCTACGGAGACCACGGGCCGCGTGTGGGCCGGTGCGCTGCATTGGAGCGGCAACTGGAAGATCACCGCTGAGAAGGATCGCGACCAGCAGCCGCGCATTACCCTGGGCATGAATGATTATGATTTCGGCTGGAAGCTGCGTCCCGGCGAGACGCTCACCGCCCCTGCCGTTTCCTTTGTCTATAGCGAAGAGGGCTTTGGCGGCGCAAGCCGGCGCTTTCATGCCTATGAGCGGCATCATCTGCTGCCTCAGACCAAGGCTCGCAAGGTCACGCCGGTGATGTACAATTCCTGGTGCGTGTTTGCCTTTGACATTGACGAACAGCAGCAGATGCGGCTGGCCGACAAGGCCGCGGACATGGGCATAGAGCTTTTTGTGATGGATGACGGCTGGTTCGGCAAGCGCGACAGCGAGCATGCCGGACTAGGCGACTGGTATCCCAGCCGCACGAAATTTCCCCATGGCTTGAAGCCGCTCATCGACCATGTAAACAGTCTGGGTATGGACTTCGGCATTTGGGTGGAGCCGGAAGCCGTCAACGAGGACAGCGACCTATACCGCCGTCACCCCGAATGGGCACTGCGCCCCACAGGAAAGCCCATCACTGAATGGCGGTTCCAGTATGTGCTGAACTTCGCCCGGGAGGATGTGTGCGACTACGCATGGAGCTATCTGGACGACCTGCTGAGCAACAATAACATCGCTTATTTGAAATGGGACATGAATCGCTACCTGTGCGAGGTCAACTGGGCGGAAAAGCCTATAGACGAGGAACGTGAGGTCTGGACGCGGTTTGTGTACAACGTCCATAAGCTATTCCGCCGCATTCAGGAAAAGTTCCCCCATGTGTGGCTGGAAAACTGTGCAGGAGGCGGCGGGCGCATTGACCTGGGCATGACCGCCTGCTCCGACATGGTAAACGCCAGCGACAACACCGACCCGCTGGACAACCTGCGCATTTTCGAGGGCTATACCCAGCTGTTCCTGCCCAAGACCGGCAACCGCGGCATTGCGCCCGTTCCAGACTATGTAAACGGGCGAATCGCCCCCTTCGCGTATCGCGGGCATGTCTCCATGCTGCACGGCTTCAGTCTGGGCGTGAATCTGCTCACCCTGTCCGAGGAGGATGAAAAGACGGCCCGTGCGTTGATTGCGGAGTTCAAGTCTATCCGCGAGGTGACGCAGAACGGTGAGCTGTACCGTCTGGCCTCGGTGTATGAGCATCCCTACGGCGCTTATGCATTTGTTTCGGAGGATCGCGCCCATGCGGTCATGCTGCTGCTGGGACAATCCATTCGCCTGCGGGAACCGATTCCGCGCATTCGTCTGCAAGGGTTGGATCCCGATGCGCTGTATCGTGTGGACGGCGGCAAGCTGATCTCCGGGCGGGCGCTGATGAACATCGGACTTACCTTCCACCTGAACGCTGACTTTGACAGCAAGCTGCTGCGCATTGAAAAGGAGGATGAAGTATGAATGATACCTACAGCCGCCGGGAAGGCAATGTGATCTCCCTCGGCACAGACAAGCTCGCCATGGAGCTGACGCTTACTCCCGAAGGACGTTTTGTGCAGACGAGCCTGTGCCACCGCGTCACTGGCAAGGAATATGTGCAGTGCGGGCCGGTGCAGCCGGATGAGTTTTCCATCGAAGTGAACGGTGAGCGCATTTGCGGCAACAGGGGCGGCTTCACCCTGACGGGCGTGGAGACCCGCACCCTATCCCAAGGGGAGGAGGAGACGATTGTCTCCCTCCGCCGTGCGGGACTGGCGATTCGCCGCCATTATATCGCTTACCCTGGCCTTGCCATTGTGCAGAGCTTCACCGAATACGTCAACGAAAGCGGCGCGGATATGACCGTCTCCAAGCCATCGCTGTTTGTGGTGCGTCTGCTTGGCGGTGAGCAGGCCAAGGTCGATTTCACCTATATGACTGGCGGCGCGAACTTCACGGGCAGTCAGGTCATGAAGACCGTTCCCGTCACCGATGGTTTTGTGAAGCACTTTGATTCGCAGGGTGCGCCGGAAATGATGGAGGTGGACGGCAAATACGGCAACACCTGGCACGACCGTCTCAACGGCTGCGGCGTGTGGAACGAATTTTTTGCCATGCGCCCCGCAAAGGGCGATGAGGGCTTTTTCCTTACCTTTGATTATCAGGGCTGGTGGAAGGCCTGTGCCTCCTGCTGCGACCATGACCTGGCGCTGGTGGGTCGCTGCGAGCTGCTGAACGATACCCTGCCCGCAGGCGAAACGCTGCGCATTGCGCCCATGACCTTCGGCTTTTACTGCGGGGACTTCGATGATCTGGGCAACACCATCACCGACTACATCTACCAATATAAATGGGACTATACCCGCGACACCTATTTCAACCGCACGTCCCTGAGCATCTGGCGGGCTGCGCCCCTGACGGACAAGGTATTTCAGATGATCGAGGCCGCCCGCTACATCGGCTATGAGCGGCTGTGGGTGGACGACTTCTGGTTTGACGCAAAGGGCAACTGGAACGGCATCTTCGGTGACGACTGGCGGGAGATCAACGCCTACTTGCGCCGTCAGGGTATGCTCTTCCGCCTGTGGATGCCGCCGTGGCATGCGGATCGGCTTTCAAAGGTGTGGGTGGAGCATCCCGAGTGGATGCTGGACTTCCACGGCAACTGGTACAACTGGACCATCGACATGTCCCAGGAGGATGCTTATCAGTGGGTACTGAACATGCTGTGCGAAAAGCAGAAGGAGTTTGGTACCTACGACCTGCGAGTGGACGGCGATCCCTGCAACCTGAAAAACAACCGCAGCTTTATGACGCAGGGTGAGGGCGGCTGGAACTGCACACTGAAGCAGAGCGAACAATTCTACCGCCTGTACCGTGAATTTAAGGAGCGCAATCCCGAAGCCGGACTGGACGGCTGTTCTTCCGGCGGGCATACGCTGGGCATCGAGTCCGGGCGCTATACCGATCAGCAGCAGATCACCGACGGCATGTGTATGCATATGGGCGGCTATTACACCACCATGCTGCTGCCCATTGACAAGCATCAGGGCATGCCCATTGCACGCAAGGGCGAGGGTATGGACTGGCAGCACCACACGGACGGTGACTTGAACCTGTTCTCCGCGCCGCTGCACGGCATGCAGGATCCCGAAGATGGCGTTGCGCCTGAAGCGCTGGAGGGTTACCGCAAGGATCTGGAGCTGTTCTACTTCCTGCGCCGCCAAGGTGTATATGGGCGCTACATCAAGGTATTCCGTCCCACCATGGAGCATGGCGACAAGACTTTCCTGCTTCAGCGCATGACCCGCGATCTGGAAAAGGGTCTGCTGATGATCAGCTCTAATCGGCTCAATCCGCTGCTGGGCAAAACGGATCGCGTTTTTCTCAAGGGGCTCGACCCCGAAAAGGACTACCTCATTGAATCCCGCCTGGGCAGTGTTCCAACCCAGACTCGCACCGGCATGGAATGGATGCGCGACGGGGTGCTGCTGACAAACGTGCAGCCGGGCGAGGTGCTGTTTCTCAATCTGCCGGATCGTCCGGGCACTGGCTCCATCAAGGAGCAGCCTGCTGCGCCCACCCAGGTGCAGACGGCGGCAGAAACATGGCTCCGGCGGCAGGGGATCGGCGTTTCGTGGCAGCCCTCCGCGAATGCGGAGATCGTCTCCTACTACGAGATCGCCCGGGACGGCGCACCCCTGACTAAGGTCTCCATCGGAACCTATTTCTTTGACACGGACGCGCAGAGCAATCACCGCTACGCCGTGCGTGCGGTGGACTATGACGGTAAAGCGTCCGCATGGGTTGAGGCGTAAGGAGGTATGCAAGCATGAGTCAACCCACGGTAGTGTCCGTGGAGCAGATGGTCATCCCCACTTACCCAGTGCAGGAGGCCGAGACTCTGCCCATGTTCACAGAAAATCGCAACCATCAGGGAACGACAGGCCGTCCCTATCCCGCCTTGCCTGTGCTGACCGCCTCCTATGACGGTCGGCGGGATCAGGCCTATGAGGTAGTACGGCTGGAAAACGACTACTTACGTCTGATTCTGATCCCCGCGTTGGGCGGGCGTATCTTTGAAGCCTATGACAAGGTGAACCATTATGATTTTCTCTATCGGCAGCACGTCATCAAGCCCGCGCTGATCGGTGCTTACGGGCTGTGGATTTCCGGCGGATTGGAATTCAACTGGCCCTTCCATCACCGGCCTTCCACCTTCATGCCTGTAAACTTCACCACGGAAACGGAAGCTGACGGCACCGCCATCGTGTGGCTGAGCGAATGCGACCCCACGGATCGCACCCGCTGCACCATGGGCATCGTGCTGCATCCGGACGCATCCTTCTTTGAGACCCGCACCCGGGTGACAAACCGTACCCCCATCCGTCACAGTTTCCTGATGTGGCAGAACGCTGCCGTTCCCGTCAATGATGATTATCAGTTTATTTTCCCGCCTGATGTGAACTATGTGACGAACCATCATCATGCCAACCGCGCACCCCTGACCTATCCCATGGCTCAGGGCGATTATGTGGGTGCGTACTATGATGAGCCGACGGATATTTCATGGTACAAAAACAACGCCTACGCCACATCTCATTTTGCTGCGCCCTCCAAGTACGACTTCTTTGGCGGCTACGACCACGGGAAAAAGGCGGGCGTGATTCACATCGCCAACCACCATGTGTCGCCAGGTAAAAAGATGTTCACCTGGGGTCTTAGCAAGCTGGCAAAAAGCTGGGAGCAGGCGCTGACTGACACGGACGGCCCCTACTGTGAGTTGATGGCAGGCTCCTATTCCAACAATCAGCCGGACTTCACCTGGCTGAACCCCTATGAGACCAAGTGCTTTTCCGAGTTCTGGTATCCCGTAGGCCCGTTGGGCAAGGCCAGCTTTGCCACGCTGGAAGCGGCTGTGCATGTGGATCTGGCAGGCGGTACGCTCCGCGTACAAACCACCGCCGTCCAGCATGACCTGCGTGTAACGCTGCGCTGCGGGGAGCGCTGCCTGCTGGATAGTAAGGTACAGACGCAGCCCGGTGTGCCGCAGACGCTGACCTTCCCTGCCGCAGAGGGGCTGTACACGGTGGATGTGCTGGATGCACAGGGCCGCTCCCTGCTGCACTATGCACAGGAGATACTGGACGAGGCCAACGTTCCCACGCCTGTGGAGCTTGTGCCGCATCCCGATACCCTCAAGACAGTGCAGGAGCTGTATCTGCATGGGGTGCATCTGATGCAGTACCGCCATCCGACGGTTCAGCCTGAAACGTATTTGGAGGAAGCACTTCGCCGCGATCCGGCTCATTACCCCTCCATGATTGCCTTGGCGGAGTGCCGCTATCGCGCAGGCTTCTTTGAAGAGGCAAAAGCGCTGCTGGAAAAAGCAGTTGCTGTCGAGCATACCTTCAACCTGCATTACGCGGACACCGAGGCGCAATATCTGCTGGGTTTGACGCTGGACGCGCTAGGCATGGAAGATGCCGCCTACGACACCTTCTACGATGCAGCCTGGAGCGGCCTGCGGGTTCCCATGGCCATGAGTAAGCTGGCTGCGTTGGACGGCCGCCGCAAGGACTACACCGCCATGCTGGATCACAGCGTTACCGCCATGGAAGCCGCCGCACGGCATCCGCTGGCCTTAACCTATGCGGCGCTCGCTGCCGAACGTCTGGGCCGTCATGCGGAAGCGCTTGCCTATCTGGAAACGGCGCTGCGGTACGATCCGATGAACGATCTGGCAGCCTGTGTGCGCTGCCTGCTGTGCGGGGAAAACCTTGCCGCGTTGCTGTCTACCCGCCGAAGCGACTTGTCCCAGACAGCATTGGACGTGGCCTTCGACCTGGCAGACGCAGGCTTCGATGCGGAAGCCTTGCAGGTGCTGACCACTGTTGATGCGCCGTCCACACCCATGGTGCGTTACACCGCCGCGTGGCTGCATCATCGCCTGGGTCATCTAGAAGAAGCTGCTGCCCTGTGCAGGCAGGCGCAAGGTCAGCGCGTGACCGCGTTCTTCCCCTACCGGCTCAAGGAATTGGACGTGCTGCGCTGGGCTGCCGCCGCCTCTGACGATGCCACAGCCCGCAATCTGCTCGCTTGCGAGCTGTATGACAAGGGTCACTGGGCGCAGGCCGCTGCTCTGTGGGAGGAAGCCTGCCGTCTCGCACCGCAGGAGGCGCAGTACAAGCGAAATCTCGCCGTTGCGCAGCTGAGCCATCTGCATCAGCCGCAGCGTGCGCTTAGGTTGCTGAAGGAAGCGTTGGCGCTGGACAGCGAGCATCAGCAGTACATCATTGAATATCTCTATGCCGCCGCCAAGGCAAATGCGCCTGTAGAGGAGCGTTTGCAGGTCATCGCGCAGTATCCCGTGCAGGGACGTCAGCGGGATGAGTATGTGCTGGAGGTTGCCAAGGTTTACTGTCTGGCAGGCGACTATGCCCAAGCGAAGGCGCTGATGCAATCCCATCGCTTTATGCCTGCTGAGGGCGGAGAGCTTGCCATCAATCGTGTTCATTTGCATATTCGCCAGCATGAGGTACGGGCAGCGTTGGCAGCAGGCAACGCTGAAGAAGCTCATATTCTGGCGCAGCATCCCGAAGCATTGCCCGAGAATCTGCACTCCGGTTTCTGGAGACAGTCTGAGATGGTTCCTCTGCGTTATTACGATGCAGTAGCGTTGGCACAGATGGGACGTACAGAGGAAGCAGCGGAACAGTATCGGCTGGTGCTGCAGCGGTTCAGCGCTAAGCTGCCGGATATGGCCTTCTACTATGCGCAGGCCATGAAGGCGCTAGGAAAGGAAATCGAAGCGCGGACATATCTCAGCCGAATCGTGGAATCGCTGAATTTCCGTGATGCACACCCCGCTTATGGCTGGGAAGATATGATCTCCGAATTCAATTCCTACATGAATGATCCGCAGGCCCAGCGGGACGGCATGACCTGCTATTGGCGCGCCATGGTGCAGCGTTGTGCAGGAAATACCGCTGCAGCCCGTACGCTACTGGAAAAGAGTTTGCGGCTTTGGCCTGAAAACATTGCTGCTGCGCAGGAGCTTGAATTTCTGGCATAAGCAGGGATAAAAGATTTGCCCAGACGAGATGGATCGTCTGGGCATTTTTCTGTGTTTCTTTCGCGGGAAGGGATAGGCTTTTATATTGTAAGGCCGTTGCTTCCAAAGCCTTTTCTTTGCCGCTTGTATGCTAACGACTCATTCCTTCCTGCGTTCAGTTTCAAAGGCCCTTCCCTTTTTATTCCATCTCCGCCTTTGTGCGCAGCGTAAATGTCTTGCAATCCACCTCTAGCATCTTTTGCACAGCACATTGGACAAGGCGCTGCGGTCTATGCGGAAGTGACCACGCCAAGTATCATCTGCTCTTCGGGGGAGGGGGGAGAGGAGTTTCTCTCAGAGAGGCGGCCTCTCTCCCAGCGTCTCCCCAACCAAGTCTTTCTGGGAGGGAGCGCGGGGGAGGGGGACTTTCTACAGAAAGCCCCCCCTCCCTCGCAATCTCCTCGCTTCTTCTCCTCCATGACTTTCCAAGGTGGAGGGTGAGTTCTTGCTTGTATCCTGTAGGTAACTATGGTAAAATAAAACACCCGTCATGGGGGATTTTGTCGAATGGAGGGCGACTTTTAGTCGGCTGCGGGCGAAGAGATATGCGGATCGCAATGGTGGGACACAAGCGCATCCCTTCCAGAGAGGGCGGCGTGGAGATCGTCGTGGAAGAACTGGCCACACGCATGGCTGCGCAGGGGCACGCTGTTACCTGCTATAATCGCGGGGGACACCATGTCAGCGGCGCGGCCTATGACGGGGAACGGCTCAGCGAGTATAAGGGCGTTCGCCTGAAAAATATCCCCACCATTGATAAAAAAGGCCTTGCGGCAGTTTCGGCAAGCTTCTTCGGCTGCCTGTGGGCTGCGTTCGGACGGTATGACGTGGTGCATATCCATTCGGAAGGCCCGGCGGCATTCTGCTGGATGCCGAAAATGCTTGGCAAACGGGTCGTCATGACCGTGCACGGATTGGATTGGGCTCGGGCTAAATGGAAGGGAACCTTTGGCGAAAAGTTCATCCGCTACGGGGAGAAAATGGCCGTAAAGCACGCGGACGAGATCATCGTGCTGAATCAGGCGCATCAGCGGTATTTTCAGGAAACATATCAGCGGAAGACGAACTTCATTCCCAACGGCGTGAATCGGCCGCAAAGGGTTCCGGCAGAGGCCATCCGCGAAAAGTGGGGACTGGAAAAGGATGGGTATATCCTGTATCTGGGACGTATCGTTCCGGAAAAGGGCGAGCAGTATCTGTGCGAGGCCTATCGCAAGCTCCGCACGGAGAAAAAGCTGGTCTTCGCCGGGGGCGCGTCCGACTCAGCGGAATACTTCGAGCAGCTGAAGGCACAGGCGAAGGACTGCGAAAACATGATCTTTACCGATTTCGTGCAGGGACGCGAACGGGAGGAGCTGTTCAGTAACGCCTATTTGTTTGTGCTGCCGAGCGATCTGGAGGGTATGCCGCTGGGGCTGATGGAGGCCATGAGCTACGGCAACTGCGTGGTGGCCTCGGATATTCCGGAGTGCGCGGACGTGGTGGAGGATCACGGCGTGACCTTCCGACGGGGCGACGCGGAGGACTTGCGAAGGGTCTTGCAGGAGCTTTGCGATCAGCCCGAAAAGGTGCGGCAGTATCAGGCGCGGGCCGCGGATTTTATTTGCGAAAAATATCCATGGGATCAGATTACGGCGCAGACATTGAAGCTGTATGCGCGGTCTTCGGCAGAGAAGGCCTGAATAACAGGAAGGGGGCGAAGACATGCGGAAGAGGAAGCGGAGCGCATGGGCGGCCCGGCAGGAGGCAGGACAGGGCGCAAGGAAGCATTCTGTCCTGACCATGCGGTTTGCGCTGCATGTTTTTCGGAAAAAGCTGTTCTCCCTGCTGATCAAGGGGATTGTGTATACGCTGATTGCGATGCTGTGCTTCAGTATTGTCAACAGCGGTTCGGCGTCCACGGTGATGTCGCTGAACTATGAAGAAAGCGCGAAGGGCAAAACGCCCAACGGCAGCCGGTTCAGCGTTTCGGATTTTCTGTCGCAGGATTACCTGAACGCGGTGCTGACGGAGGCGGGACTTCAGCATGATATTACCACAGCGGAGCTGTCGGACATGCTGCGGATCATCTCGACGAATGCCCGGGTGGTGACGGACGAGAGCGACTATTATATTTCCTCGTCCTATAACGTCAGCGTGGAGCTGCCTTGGGATAAGCGGCGGCTCATTTCGGCGGAGGATCTGCTTGATATCATCTGCCGGGTGTATCAGGAGAAGTTCAACGCGGAGTATCGTGTGACGGCCAAGTCGCTGGAGTTGGATGTGGACCTCAGCGAAATGGATTATAATGAGATCGGCGATTACTTCCGCATGATGAATAACCGTATCCGCAGTTATCTGACTGTTCGCAACAATCATGACGGTGCGTTTATTACGGCGGACGGACAGACCTATGGCGCTTTGCGCAAGGAGGTCTCAAATATTGATCTGTACAGCCTTGCGGAATATGAAAGCTATATTTGGGAAAACGGCGTGACGACAAATGCGGAGCGCCGTCTGGCAGACTTGCAGGAGATGAATCGGCAGCTGAACTGGAAGTATGCTTCCAGCAGTCAGACCAGCGACGCCTATCGCAGGATTTTGGAGGAATACAACAATCAGATGGTTTCCTCCGTGCTGATCCCTACCTATGATTCCACCGGTGCGTTTTATATGTCCCGGACCAAGGTGGGCATTGATGATTTGACGCTGGAGGCCAACGAGCTGCTTTCCACGGCCACGGCTTACAGTAAGAGCATTGCAACGAACGTCTCCAAGATCAATGCAATTCGACAGGGCTGCACGAAGAAGCAGCAGGAAACGGCAACGCGCATGGCGGAGAACATTGCGGCGAAGATGAGCAAAGTTGTCAGCGAGATCGAACGGGTGGATACGGAATATTATGATCAGCGCATCAGCAATTATCTGGTGTTCACCTCACAGCGGCGGTCGCTCAGCGAGCGAACCAATGCCAAACAAAGCTTGATGATTGCGGCGGCGCTGTGTTTGATGAGCTACGCCTTCAGCCTGTGGCGTGCGTGCCGCAGGGAGCGCAAGGCGTATTTGATGGACGCGAAGAGATGAGCGAATAAACAGAGGAAATTCATTCATGAAGAATTTTGAGCTGCTGAGGTATCTGAAAAAATGGTGGTTCCTGATTATGGTGGTGACGGCGGCGGGGTGTCTGCTGGTGTATCGGTTCGTTTCCTCCAATCAGCAGTATACCGCCACGGCGGTCATTCAGTATACCAACGTTAATGCCTCGGAGGGGCTGAACGCGGACGGCACGGAGCTGGATCCCAGCGAAATCACCTCGGCAGCCGTTATTAACCGCACGATCGAGGACTTGGGACTCACGTCCAGCACGGAGTCCATCCGCTCTCGCGTCAGCGTGCAGGAGGTCATCCCCGAGGACGAGGAGACCCGCAAGGAGACAGCGCTGAAGAACGGCGAGGAATATCATTACCACCCCACGGTGTATCAGGTTTCCTTTGCCGTGGACGATCAAAACGCGGCGGATTACGCCCGAAAGGTGTTGGACGCGCTGCTGAGCAACTACTTCAATTATTATGGCGAGCGGCACGTGGATTCGGATTTGTTCCCCAACAACGCTGTGAACGTTTCGGTGGACAACTATGAATACATCGACTGCGTAGAAATGCTTCGTGTTAACGCGAATGACAGCACCGTATACCTGAACCGCAAGGCCGGTGAAAAGTACGGCTTTTACAGCGTACAGACGGGTTATTCCTTTTCTGATTTGGTGTACAGTTATCGTTTTCTGGAAAACAACAGCCTGAATGATCTGTATGCCTTTATTATCAATCACGCGCTGGTGAAGGATCGGGATGTGCTGATTGATAAGAAGCAGAACGAGGTGCTGCAATACCAGCTGCAAATCGACAGCTTAAACAAGAATATCGCCGAGGTCAAGGCCTTAATTGACCAGTTCGGCGACAAGACGCTGGACGGCACCGCAGTGAACATCAATACGTCGGATGAGGACAGCTCAAAAGCGCAGATCATTACGGACATTGCCGCTGGATGGGACAGCAAGACGATCGAGGCCTCCCGTGACGTGACCACGACCTATGACAAGCTGATTCAGCATTATGCGGATCTACAGGCTCAGCTTATTGAGGTCACAAACCAAAAGGGACAAGCCAATGAGATCCTCTCAATTTATCAGGATGTTACCGCCAACACCTCCGCAGACAGCGAGGAGGCGCAATGGGCGGCAGCGCGGATCAAGGAGCTGGCGGATTCCTTTACGGAGCTGTATCAGACGGCTATTGCCACCATCAATGAGTACAACGAGGTCATCGGTGCAGACAACATTGCCATGAAGTGCAGCGTGGTGGTCAATGAAAAGCTGAATTTGAAGCTTTATCAGATGCTGGCCATGGTGCTGTTCCTGATTGTAGGCTGCTTCTTGGCGATCTTCCTGGGCCGCTTGGGCGACTTCATTGACTATTACCTGTACGTGGATAAGAAGACCGGTCTGCCCAACCGCGAACGCTGCGACGACCGTATCGAGCATTACGGCGAGGGCAAGCTTCAGGATCGCTTCTCCTTCATTTCTTTGACGCTGGAGCTTTCCGAGCTGGATCGCAACGATGGCGACTGGGCGCTGCAAATTGTGGGCGAGACCCTGCAGCGCGTCTTCCGCAGCATTGCCTTTGTGGGCTATAACGGCGCGGGCCAATTCATGATTATGATGGAAAACAGCACGGAGGACTTCACGGCAAGCTGCATCGAGCGCTTCTTACAGGTGCTGAAGCGCAGCGAACTGCCGGGGCTGGAGGCGCATGTGCATGTGGGTATGGCGAACTCCACGGCGGACGATGTGTACGAGATTCGTGCGCTGCTTCGTATGGCTCTGCGCCGGTGTGCGCAGGCTCATGAGCAGGACAGCGTGACGGTGGCGCAGAAGCCCACGCAGCAGATAGCGAGCGCCGAGTAAAGGAGCGGGGAAGGATATACAGGCATGAAGGTACTTCGAATGATCGGCTGGCTGCTGCTGATGATGATTCTGGTGGCGGGCGGCATTTACGTTTATAACCTCTGGCTGAACCAGACGTTTGTGACCACGTTCTACACGATGGAAACGGACAAGCCAGTGGAGGGCCTCCGCTTGGTGGAGCTTTCCGACCTGCACTTGTCCGAGTATGGCGAGAAGAACGCTGATCTGGTGCAGCGCGTGCAGGACCTCGCGCCCGACCTTATTGTGGTGGCGGGGGATATGGACATTGATACCAACGATGATTACAGCATTGTGACTGACCTGATGGCTCAGCTAGTGGAGATCGCCCCGGTGTACTATGCGCCGGGCAACCACGAATGGGCGGGTATCTACGCCTTTGGCAGCAAGAACCTCGCCGCGGATATGAAGGCGCTGGGCGTGCATTGGATGGATCAATGCTGGGAGGACGTAGATATTGGCGAAAGCAAGCTGCGAATTGGCGGCTTCTTCGAGTGGCCTCGTGCAGCGCTGGAGCGAAAGGGCTCCCGGCAGGTGGTGGAGGCCATGGACGGCAATACGAACGATCTCTCTGATCGCTTTACCCTGCTGATCTCCCATTGCCCGGAATTGTTTTATACCTCGCTCAAGGATACGCAGATCGACCTTGGCGTAAGCGGTCACGCCCATGGCGGGCTGATGCGTTTGCCATGGACGGATGGTCTGTGGTCCACCAGTCAGGGCTTCCTGCCGAAGTACACCAGCGGTCTGCGGCAGATCGGAGAATCCACGGTGGTCATCAGCCGCGGTCTGGGCGATTCCGAGCCTTATCCGCGCATTTTCAATCAGCCGGAGCTGGTCGTGCTGGACATGAACTGACACATGGGCGATACGCAAGGAAGGAAGCCTGCTTCATGAACGTATTCAAGGGGAAGGGATGGCGGTACGTAAGCGCGGGAATCTATATTTTTCTGACGTTTCTGAGCTTCTATTGCGCCTGCTATCGTCTGCCCGTGGGCTTGAAATACGCGATCAATCTGGTCATAGCGGGTTGGGCAGTGCTGACGTTTTTGATACGGCCGCAATTTAATAAGGCAATTTTCGTGATTCGTTTTCTGGTGCTGTTCTTTCTGCCATATTTGATCTTTTGGCTTTGGTCGGTAGCTATTTGGACCTTACAAATGCAGAGCCTGAGCTTTATCGTGCGCGGCTCTCAGAACGTCTTTTATATGCTGACGAATCTGCTGTATACCTGCGCGGCGGTTTATTTATTTGATAAGCGGGTGATGCTGTATACATTCATTGGGATGGCATTGGCAAATTTTCTGTGCTTTTTGCAGGTCGGCATGGCCAACAGTATGCCTACGCTGCTGCAGGAATATTTTCGTTTGCTGATCACCTTTGCGGATGATACAGGCGGGGTCGTGCGTCAGTTGGAACTGCATGATATGGTGTATGGCTGGGGTGCGATGGTCGTGTATTATGCGATCCATTCCGAGAAAAAGCGGAGTACACAGATCATTTGCTTATTGATTAGCAGCTTCTTTTTCACGCTGGGATTCAAGCGCATCGCTATTCCCGCCGTGGCGGGGGCGGTGTTACTGTTTTATTTGCTCCGACGTCGAAAGGAAAAGACGCTGCGCCGTCTGGCAATGATCTTGGCGATCGTTATAACAATACTGATGCTGGGATACTTATCCATAATCAAATCCGGACTGCTGTTTCAGCTGGCGGATGAATATGGCGTTGACCTCATGTCTCGGGATGTTATTTTTTCCTATTATCAGAATTTTTATGAAATTTCTCCCAGCTATATGGGACAGGGGATCCGCTTCATTTATGCCTATGGTACCGAGCATTCCGCAGACGCAGTCTATGTGGATGCGGTACATAATGTATACTTGGAAACGTACATTGAGACAGGCTTCTGGTGCTGGTGTTTTTGGATAATCTTTGAGTTGTCTTTCCGCGTGCGCAGGGTAATCGACCGATATTCTGCTGTACCGGGGGTGGCGCTGATGACGATGAATTTTTATGTGTTTTTTACTTTTCTGACAGATAATACCTCCTTTTATTATCCTATCAATGTGGTCTACCGCATGGCGGTCATGGTATGGTGCTATGAGAAGATGGAGCAGGAAGGCGTGCGGCACCACAGCGTTATGAGCGCAGGAAAGCTGCGCACGCTGCGGCAGGATCGGGAATTCTTTCAAAAGCAAACGAGGTGGCAATCATGAAAATACTGCTGGTACGTACTTGGCCCACGCTGCTGGATGTGGGAAAGCAGACGTATAACATTCAGGAGGTCGGGCTTGCCAAGGCGCTGACGCGCCGTGGGCATCAGGTCGACCTGCTTTTCTGGACAAACGAAGAGGAAAAGGACGTTCTTGTGCCGGTGGCTGAAGGCACGAATATTCATGTGTTCTATCGTCATGGGCCGGTGGCCTTGAAATGCGTGTTTTTCCCGCACATGAAGAAGCTGGCGGAGCAGTATGACATTTTGCAGACCGGGGAGTACAGCCAGCTCTATTCGTGGCATCTGGCCGGGAAATACCCGGACAAGACGGTCATTTATCACGGACCGTATTATGCGCCCTTCAATCGGAACTACAACCGCCTCTGCTGGGGGATCGACCACCTGTGCATTGGACGGTATAAGCGCCTGAAGACGCCTTTCCTGACAAAGAGCCGTCTTGCGGAAAAATTCCTGACGGACAAAGGTCTTGCGAGTACGCAGGTTATTCCCGTGGGCGTTGGCGTGGACGCGGAGCTGCTTTCCAGCCGGGAGGAAGAGCCCTTTGAGCTGGCGGAGAGGATGCGGGATCAGGCCGAGGGTCTCAAGCTGCTGTACATCGGGCGCATTGAGCCCCGCCGCGATCCGGGCTTTCTGCTTCGGGTAGTGGAGGCGCTTCATAAGCGGGGCACGGTGGCAAAGCTGTATGTTGTTGGCGATGGCGACGATATGCAGACCGCGGCCTTTGCGGAGCAGATCAAGGCCATGGGGCTGACGGAGGACGTGATCTGGCAGCGGAAGGCCAGACAGCAGCAGCTTGGAGCCGCGTATCATCAGGCGGATTTCTTTCTGCTGCCTACCGAATATGAAATTTTCGGCATGGTGCTTCTGGAAGCCATGTTCTTTGAAACGGTGGCGCTGACCACGCCGAACGGCGGCGCGGATATGCTGATTCAAGACGGGGAGAACGGCGTGGTGCTCACGAAGGATCATCCGGAGGAATGGGCGGCGCGGATGCTGGACTTGCAGAAGCAGCCGGAAAGGAAGCGGCGCATGGGAGCGGCAGCACGGGAAACGGTAACGCAGCATTTCACTTGGGATGCGCTGGCGGGCGCCTTTGAGCAGGTTTACGAACAGATGAGGAGGCAGCGAAAGCAATGAAAAAGATCGCGTTTGTGCTTCCATGGTGCGGAAGGCTTCCCAGCTATTTTCAGCTTTGGGCAGATAGCTGTGCGGCAAATCCTACGATAGATTTCCTGCTGTTTACCTCGGAGCGAGTACCGGGACAGCTCCCAGCAAATGTGAAGCAGATTTCCATGGATTTTGCGCATCTGAAGGAATTGTTTCAATCGCATTTTGATTTCCCCTTGGCTCTGGAGACACCCTACAAATTCTGCGATCTGAAACCGGCCTACGGTGAGGTATTTGCAGAGTATTTGCAGGAATATGATTTTTGGGGTCATTGTGATATGGATCTGGTGTGGGGGGATATACGGTCGTTTGTAACAGAAGATTTGCTGGAAAAGTATGATCGTATCTATACGCGGGGTCATTGCTGCCTATATCGGAATACGCTTGAGGTAAACATCTGGTACAGAACGCTTCCGCATGGGGGAATGCAGGATTGGAAGCAGGTGTTTTCACACGAAGGCTCCTTCTGTTTTGACGAATGGCACCGGGGAGGTCTGTCGGAGATCATACGCGCAAATAGCAAGCCTTATTATGATGGTCGGGATATGGCCGATCTGGACACGGCGCACGGCTGCTTCTGGCCCCATGGCATACCGGCCTTTCAGCATGGCGATACGTATGCGGCATATGACCACGGCAAGTTATGGCTTCGCCGCCCGGAGGGCACACGGCAGGAGGTGCTGTACTGTCATTTTCAAAAGCGGCCGCTGGTGATTGAGCCCCATGACCCGCAAGAATATTATCTGGTCGCTCCGGGGTATGTCACCAGCGATCCGAAAAGGCTACGGCGGCATCGATGGGCTGAAATGCTGTTTCGGATACGCTATTGTAAACGCAGGGTGCTTGGCAAGCTGAAGAAGAGGCAGGGATAAACAGATGAAAATCCTGATGGTGAATAAATTCCTGTATCCCAATGGCGGGTCGGAAACCTATATGTTCACGCTGGGCGAGCAGCTGACAAAGGTGGGGCATGAGGTACAGTATTTCGGCATGGAGCATGAGGGACGCGTAGTTGGAAATCGCGTGAATGCGTATACGTCGGACATGAATTTCCATGGCGGGAGCAAGCTGGCAAAGCTGACCTATCCGCTCAAAACGATCTATTCCGGTGAGGCTCGAAAAAAACTGAGACTGGTGTTGGAGGATTTTCAGCCCGATGTGGTACATTTGAACAACTTCAATTATCAGTTGACCCCCAGCGTGATTCTGGAGGTGGAGGCATGGCGAAAACAGACGGGTCGTTCCTGCCGCATGATCTATACAGCGCATGATTATCAACTGGTATGTCCTAATCACATGCTGTACCGCCCGGAGGAGGGCCGTACTTGCGAGGCGTGTATCGGCGGACATTATGAAAGCTGCATGAAGCACCGCTGCATTCATGGTTCTCGGGCGCGTTCAGCGTTGGGAATGCTGGAAGCGAAGTATTGGAACGGGCGAAATACCTATGCGCTCATAGATCGAATCATTTGCTGCTCGGCCTTCATGAAGGAGAAGCTGGATACGAATCTGATTTTTCGGGACAAGACGGTGGCGCTGCATAACTTTGTAGCCGATGATTTGCCGCAGGCACGGGAGAAACGGCCCTATGTGCTGTATTTCGGACGCTTTGCCGCAGAAAAAGGAATGGATATGCTGCTGGCTGCGTGTCGAGAACTGACGGAGGTGCAGTTTGTTTTTGCGGGCTCCGGCTCCATGGAGGGGGAACTGGCGGGAGCGCCTAACGTAAAGTATGTGGGTTTCCAGCAGGGAGACGCGCTGAAAAAGCTGATAGCGGAAGCACGGTTTACGGTCTATCCCTCCGTATGGTATGAAAACTGTCCTCTGTCCGTGATGGAGTCCATTGCCAGCGGCACGCCGGTGATCGGTGCGCGGATCGGCGGCATTCCTGAACTGATCGAGGATGGAAAGACAGGGCTGCTGTTTGAGAGCGGCAATGTGCAGGAGCTGACGAAGCAGATTCGCCGCCTGTGGGACGACGCGGCGCTGCGGGCCTCCTGTGAAGCGGCTTGTCGGGCGCAGCATTTCGATACCGCCGAGGAGTACGCGCGGAAGCTGTTGACGTATTACGCTGGATAAAGAACCACGCAGCATTAAAGGAGCGAAATAGAATGCCTACGAAAAAGCTGAATGGAACCGTCATTGTCACCTATCGCTGCAATGCCCGCTGCACCATGTGCAACCGTTATAAAGCGCCCTCCAAGCCGGAGGAGGAGATCAGCCTTGAAACCATCCGCAAGCTGCCGCCCATGTATTTCACGAACATCACCGGCGGTGAGCCCTTCATCCGCACCGACCTGAAGGACATTGTGCGGGAGCTGATGAAAAAGTCCGACCGTATTGTGATTTCCACCAACGGCTTTTTTACCGACCGCATTGTGGATTTGTGCAAGGAATTCCCGAGCATCGGTATCCGCATTTCTATTGAAGGCCTGGAAAAGACGAACAATGAGATTCGCGGCCTGCCGGATGGGTACCATCGGGGCTATGAGACGCTCAAGACCCTGCGGGAAATGGGCATGAAGGACGTGGGCTTCGGCATGACGGTGCAGGACAAGAACGCGCCCGATCTGGTGCCCCTCTATGAGTTGTCGGACAAGATGGGCATGGAATTTGCTACCGCGTCGCTGCATAACAGTTTTTACTTTGTGGAAGCGAAGAACATCATCCATGACCGCCCCATGGTTGCGAAGCACTTTGAGGAGCTGGTGAATCGGCTGCTGGCCAGCAAGTCTCCGAAAAAGTGGTTCCGGGCATATTTCAATCATGGCCTCATCAATTATATTTACGGTCAGAAGCGGCTTCTGCCCTGTGACATGAGCTTCGATACCTTCTTTATCGACCCTTACGGCGACGTGATGCCCTGCAACGGCACCAAGGACAAGGAGGTTATGGGCAATCTGAACCGGCAGAGCTGGGATGAGCTGTGGAACAGTCCCGAAGCGGAGGCGGTGCGGCAGAAGGTGCGCCATTGTGACCGGGAGTGCTGGATGATCGGTTCGGTGTCCCCGGCTATGCACAAGTATATTTGGAAGCCCGCCGTATGGGTGGCATGGCACAAGCTGAAGAGCCTATTCACGAAGCATCCTTACAGCATGTATGAGCTGAAGATTTGTCGGGATTACAGGGACGGCAAGGTCACGAAGGAAGAGCTGGACCGGTGCAGCACCTGCGACCTGAACTGTGCGGCGAATAACGGACTGAGCGCCGCGTCGCAGGAGCAGCTGAAGCACAAGACCGGGGAGGAGATTGTATCGGAGGATCTGAAGCAGCAGGGAGCAAAGGCATGACAGAGGTTTCGGTAATCGTTCCGGTGTATAATGTGCGGCAGTTTCTGCCGGCGTGTGTGGCCTCGGTGCGTGGACAGACCATGAAGGATTTGGAGCTGATTCTGGTGGATGACGGCAGCACGGACGGCTCCGGGGAATTGTGCGACGCGCTGGCGAAGAAGGACGCACGGATTCGCGTGCTGCACACGGAGAATGGCGGACAGGGCCGGGCACGGAATCTGGGGCTGGACGTTGCGCGGGGAGAATACATCTCCTTCGTGGATGCGGACGACGCGGCGACCCCGGAGATGCTGGCGGCGGCGCTGGCACAGGCGCGGCAGGAGAACGCGGACATGGTGGTCTTCGGGATGAAGGAGCGCTATGTAGATTCGCAGGGGCAGGTGGTGCAGGAGCGGGGCGAGCTGCTGCCGAAGCTGTCCGGGAGCGTCGATCGTGCGGAGTTCTGGCAGAGATTTCCGGATACGCTGGTGTCCACCTTCTGCGTGACGCGGCTGTATCGCCGGGCGTTTTTGCAGGAGCATGGGATTTACTTCAGCCCCACCCGCATGGGAGAGGATGCGTATTTCCTCAACAGCTTTTATGACGCGCCCTTCACGCGTATTGCGTATCTGCAAAGGGCGCTGTACCTGTATAGTTTACGCCCCAACTCCACCATGACCAGCTTCAATCGGGTCTGCCTCGGCAACGTCGTCAATGCCGAATGTCCTTTGGACCCGCCCCGCGATTCG
>USCW01000001.1 GCA_900553315.1 uncultured Eubacteriales bacterium | reverse complement strand
GCATCTGACGAAAAATGCATTCGCCTCCGCACCAACTCATTTGTGCGGTATTGCCTTAAGAAAGGGAGAGCTCCATGCGTAACTCTGCAAAAGCCCTCCCTTTTATCGTGTTTATGTAGATTCAGCGGCGCGAAAGCGCCAGCCAGTCCTCTTGCAGAATGCCATAAACGTCTACGTCCACGAAGCGGCCTTTATTGAAAATGCGTCCCCGCATGGTTCCTTCCCGCCGCATTCCTGCTTTCAGCATTACGCGGCCGCTGGCGGGATTATCAGTTTCATGCTGAGCTTCCACGCGATGAAGCCGCAGCGTTGTGAACGCCATTTTCAGCACGGCACACAGGGCCTCGCTCATGATACCGCGGTTCCAGTAGGGACGTGCGAGGCTGTAGCCAATCTCAGCGCTTCGATTTTCCGTGTTCAGCCACATAAAGCCGATGGAGCCAATGACTTGCTCGTTTTCCTTCCATACAATGCCGTAGCTGGAAGGTTCGCCGTTGCGGTATTGACGGAGCATATAGCGCAGATAGGAACGCGTCTGGCTGATACTTTGATGTGCATCCCACAGGACATGACGCGCTACTTCCGGGTCACGGGAATAAGCAAACACATCCTGACAATCGCTCATGCGCAGGGGACGCAGAATCAGGCGCGGCGTTTCCAGAATGGGAAGCCGGGAGAATATGTCGCCGTAAAAGGCGGGCATTTCCGGCGGCGGTTCCTTCAAATGCAGTTCATCACGAAGACGCTGAAAAAAAGTTTCAGACATTTATAAGGCCCTCCTGCGGAATAGCATGAAGAAACGAAGTCCCCTCCCAAGTCATACTGCCGTAAACCGTCAATGCAAGGCCCAGCAAAGCCAGCAGCGAGAGCAATATGATCCATACAATGAATCCAGAATTCTTCTTCATGGGCATTACCGAACCTCCTTCATGGAAAAATTGGTGCGCGGGGGAAGGTTCACACAGCGCAAATCGTTACTTCTGTGAGGATGCAAGCAGCCGGGAGGCCATCATCAGGCCTAGCGCGGTTTTGCCGTCACGGATTTTGCCGTCCATCACCAGCATGACAGCGTCCTCCAGCGGCATCCGCACAGTATCCACGAATTCATCCTCGTCAGGATGGCAGTTGCCGGTTGTCAGCCCTTGCGCTAGGTACAGGTGAATGCGCTCATTGCAGAATCCCGGCGTAGTTTCTAGGCAGGTCAGCTTTTCCCAATGGGAGGCGGTATAGCCAGTTTCCTCGGAAAGCTCGCGCTTGGCGCAGACGAAAGGATCCTCGGTAGGGGAGTCCAACTTACCGGCGGGGATTTCCAGCGTCACCCGATCAACTGCGACGCGGTGCTGACGAACAAGGATCACCTGCCCGTTATCATCCAATGCCACGACGGCGGACGCACCAGGGTGACAGGCAACCTCTCGAAGCGCCTGTTCACCATTGGGCAGACGTACCTGCCAATGCTCCAGACGGATAATCTTTCCGGGATACACGACCTTGCGGGACTCAACGATTTCCCGCAGCTGCTGATCTTCCATGAGCGCAAGAACCTCCTGCAAAATAGTCTGCGTGTCCATTCGACGGCGAAGGGGAAAAGTCCTTCCCAGATGGAGATTTCGACCGTTTTCCCCAAGGAGTGTTCATTGACAAGACTTCGGTGAAAGGATACAATGGTGACACCGATAGAAAATCGGAGGAGGGAAGTTACGCATGAGAAGAACTTCGGAGAGGAGACTGCTGCCGCGGATCACAGCGTTTTTTGCGGCGCTGATTCTTTGCCTTCAAATGATGGTTGTTCCTGCGCTTGCGCAGGAGGATTGGTCCATGCTTTCGATTACGTTAAGCTGGACGGATGCCTCCGGGAATCCCGGCTTTGCGATGGCAACGCCTGTGGCGACTGGCACAGAGCAGGCATTTTGGGTGCAGGTAGACCCAAGCGCACCACTGGATCAGCTGACCATCACGCTGAGCCATCCTTATCATGCCTATACCTTTGAGCCGGCGGACGGGAGTGTACTGCAAAATGTGCAGGATTCCGGCGCAGAGATGAACATGATGACCGGCATTCCGATCATTGCTAATGACGCAGAGACCGGCAATTTTGCCGATAGCTATACGCTGTATGTATCCACGCAGTCGATGCCGGTTGTCCCGGAGGTGCCGACCTCTGCGGACGTAACGGTGAATTATGTCTATGAGGATAATGAGCTCATCGGTAGCGAAAACGTGACTATTACGGGCGCCGGTGTCATTTATCCGAATGCAAGTATTGCGGGCGGTTTGCAGCTGTCCGGGCAGAGCGCGCAGCAATATGACATCACAGTAATGGATGGTGTTCCCTCACAGAATCCCGTGACGTTTATCTACGTAAAGCCTGAGCAGTATGCAGATGTGACGGTCGTTTATCAGTATAAAGACGGCACGGTTCTTGATACGCAGACGAAGAGCATCAGCGAGAGTCAGAATATTGTACCTGAAAGCGGTGCTGTTTCCGGCTTGACGCTGACGAGCAGCAGCGAAGTATATGTGCAGGTAGAAAACGGCGTGGCAACGCCCAATGTCGTACCCTTCACGTATGCGAAGCCTGAGCAGAGCGCGAATGTAACGATCAATTATCAATACGAAGATAATGAACTGATCGACAGCCAAACGATTCCGCTGACGGAAACGACACGCATTATTCCTGAAAGCGATTCGGTAACGGATTTGGAGCTTGCAGAAAGCAGTCCACGTGAGGTAACGGTTGAGGTTGCCGATGGTGTGGCGAATCCTGCGGTTGTGACATTTATCTATAAGCGCACACAAACGCCGGAGCCCGCGCCGAATCCTGTTACGGTAACGGTAACAATTCAGTATCTGGCACGGGAAGACAGTCATGTGGTTGCGGCGGCTCAGACGCAAGAGTTGAGCGAAGGTACCACGGCTGTTTATGCAGCTCCTGAAGGACTGGAAGCTGGGTATGTACTGGATGGAGAAAGCGCACAGTCGATTACGGTGGACGGCAATGGAAATGCTTCTGCGAATCCGGTGACGTTCTATTATAAGCAGGAGCAGGTTCCGCAAGCGACCATTACAATCCGATATGTGGATCAAAAAGGTGTGGACATTGTGACGCCTGCGGAAACTCGCACGCTGGATGCCGGAAATATTTATCCGATTACGCCGGACAGCAGCAAGGTTCCGGCTGGTTATGCGCCTTTGAAGACGGATGCAGTTACCGTAGAGGTAAATGCTCAGGGCATCGCAGATAAGACGGAGGTTATCTTTTATTATCAGCAGGATGCGGTGGAAACGCCGATTCCCACGGGTGCGTTGATCCAGCGGTGGGGATACACTAACGACAGGTCTGTAAATTGGCGAGATCGTCCTTCGGCCAAAGGCCGCCAGCTGGCTACCTTTAAGCAGAACACATATGTGTGGATGATTCAGGAGGAAACCAACGACGCGGGCGAGGGCTGGACTCGGGTGATGTATAACGGTCAGGAGGGATACGTCATGTCTCGATTCCTGACGGTGCTCTCTCAGGCGGAGAGTGATTATTACACCACATCCAATGGCTATACGCCTGTGCCTACAGAAACGGCTGCACCTACCCCAGAAGTTACGGAAACGACAGCGCCTACTAATGCGCCCACCGATACGGCAACGCCTACGGCGGTTCCGGCACCGGACACGAGCTATGTGGGTTATGCGCTGACGAACCAGGTGATTGCGCTGCGCAGCACCATGGATCAGCAGGATTCCTCGATCATGGCTACGTTGCCGGAGAATACACTGGTGCAGGTCAATTTGCAAAAGGCAGATGAACAGCGGAACGTTTGGAGCTACAGCACGACGGTGCTTGGAAATCAGATGACAGGTATGCTGCTGGATAGTGCGCTGACGCATATTTCTGAGGCAGATGCCCGTGCGATTATGGAGGCCAACGCAACGCCTACCGCTTCGCCGACCGCAACGCCTACCGCTGCTCCTGATACGGGGTATACGGGATATGCGGTAACGAATCAGCTGGCGGCGATTCGTACCGGCATGGATGATCAGGATACATCCATTCTGTCTACGCTGCCGCAGAACACGCTGGTGAAGATCAACCTGCAAAATGCGGACAGTCAAGGTACGGTATGGAGTTATTGCGAAACCGTGATCGGCAACCGGCTGACCGGTATGGTTCTGGATAGCCAGCTGACGCACATTGACGAGGATGAGGCACAAAGCATCATTAACGCGAATGCGACGGCCACGCCCGCACCCACGGCTACGCCTCCGCAGCAGATTGGCTATGCGGTCGCCCGTGGCGATAATGTCTATATGCGGACGCTGCCCAGCGAATATTCGGACATCAGCGCGGTTCTCTCGGCTGGTCAAGTGGCTTACGTCACAGGACAATCGTATGAGTTCAATGCGGACGGTACCTATACCATCTGGCATATTGTGCAGTATGGCAATCAATGGGGTTATATCCGTGCGGACTTGATGCGTCTGATGGATCAGTATGAGGTGGATGATTATCTGAATAAGCTCACCACACCGGCGCCTACGCTCGTGACGACGCCCCAGCCGTATGATGAGAACAGCTTGTCCAGCTATGGCTATGTTTCTGCCAATACGGTGAACTTCCGCAAGGCAGCGAGTACTTCCTCGACGCGTATTGCTACGCTGCGGCAGTATGCGTTCTGCTTGGTTCTTGGCACGGAGAATGTCAATGGCACTACTTGGTACAAGGTCAATTATGGTGGCAACGTTGGCTACGTGCAGGGGAACTACTTCAAGCAGATGAGTATTTCTGAACTGGAAAGCTTCTTGACCAGCGAGGAATACAAGCAGGGGATTGCAAATAATGCGTCCTCCAGCAACACGACGAACAGTAATAACAATACCTCTAATGGTTCGGGCAAGCTGCCCAGCGCCGAGGATCAGACGGTCAATGAATGGACGAATCCCAACAATGGGTTGAACGTGAGCTATGAACCCTTTGATCCCTTCGCTACGCCGGAGCCCCTTGCCACGACAACGGCTGAGCCTTCTAAGCAGCCGACCGAAGCGGCTACGACAATAGAGCCCATAGAAACGCTGCCTGTAGAATACCCCACGGAGGATACAGAGGCTGGCGGCGGCAACGGTTCGGCTATTGGCTGGGTCATTGGTGCGATACTTCTGTTGGGCGGCGGTGGCGGGGGCTACGCGTACATGCTGCATAAGCAGAATCAGCGGAAAGCTGCACAGCGGGCAGCACAGCGACGTGCGGCGGCACAGCAGCAGCGTACTTCTGGCAGCAGCGCAGATGGTCGTCCCTATGCACGCACCAATGCAGCGGCACAACCGCGTACCGGTACGTATACAACTGGTGGTACGGCGACTCCGACAGCACAGCGTCCGACAGGCGCAGCTGCAGCGCAGCGCCCGACGGTTGGTTCGACAGTAGGAACTGCCGCTGGAACCTATGGAGCAGCACAGGGAGCGCGGAAGCCTTACAATACCGCGGCGCCCACAAATACGACGGCTAACAGTACCTCTCCCTATGCGCGGCCTGAAAGCAGCGGTGCAAGTGCCTATGGCACGCAGGGACGGCGTGCAGGACGCACAGGCGCATACGGTACTGAGGCACAGAATGCGTATGGACGCACAGAACTGGACAATGAAAGTAACAGCAGTACCTCTCCTGTAGGAAATGCTGGTGCATCGGAGCAAGGCACATCAAGTACTGCGACTACTGCGGGCATGTATGGTCAGGCTTTCCGGCCGAATGGTGGCGCAAGTGCTTACGGCACACGGGGCACTCCCGCAGCAGCGTCTGCTGCTGGCAGCGATAGTACCACAGTTCGTCCTACACCTCGGCGTACAGCTTCGACCTACGGAACGCAACGCAGAAGCACAGTAGGCGATCAGCCCACAAAGCAGGTTCCAAAGGATGCGAATGTGGACTTCCAGACGGAAAATAACAGCGATCTATAAAAGACAAGAAGGAGCCTCGTTTCGGGGCTCCTTCTCTTTGGTTGAACAGGTGAGTAAAAGGCTCCATGCGGATGCATGGAGCCAATATTCTATTGAGAATAATCCTTTTTGGCTTACTGTTTCGGTACGACAGCGAAAAATACCAGATCCTCCGGCCCCTCATTTACCAGCATATGCTGATGCCCTTCCGGGCAATAAGTACACATACCGGGATCAAGTTCCTCAATGGTACCATCATAGTGCATTTTGCCGTGACCGGACAGTACATAGATGATTTCGCAATTCCCTTCATGCTTGTGCAGGCCGATCGAAGAACCGGGCGTTAGGCGGCCATGCAGAATGCGGTTCGTACCGTCGAAGAACATTTTCCCTTCCAGAGAACCGTCGCCATTTTTAAAATGGGGGAAGGACTCCTCGGGCATGTGATTGAAATCAAGCAGCATAGATATGCCTCCTTATCAAGTGAATGAAAAAAGTCTGCCGAAGAAATGCTTCAACAGACTCTTTTTCGTGCGACCGACGGGACTTGAACCCGTACCCATTGCTGGACACGCCCCTCAAACGTGCGCGTATGCCAATTCCGCCACGGTCGCATAAGGTAAAACAACATTATTTATTATAGGGATGCTAGCGCATTTTGTCAAGCCCTAATTTACCGTTTTCTGAGAAATTCTGCTCGTGTTTGAATTTGAAACAACCAGATTGCGCATACTTCTTTGGGAGGCGAATTTATGCGGAACAATCGTACAGATTTGGCTATGGAATGCACAGCGGGGTTGTCAAAACCCATTCATGGCTTGGAGGTACGCAGCTGCTGTCAAGGAGCAGCGGAAACAACATTCGTTCGCGTGCTGACACCGGAAGCATCAAAGCGCCTTGGCAAAGCTCCCGGAGATTATTGGACCTTGCAGCATCCGTGCATGGCGGGAGCATCGCCGGAGGAAAGAATGCGGCTGGCTGAGATGACTGCGGCGGAACTTCGCAGATTGCTTCCGGACGAAGGCGAAGTGCTGGTTGTGGGGCTTGGAAACCGTTACATGACAGCCGACGCATTAGGCTCGCGTACAGTAGAACGGATTTTTGTGACGCGGCATTTAGAGCAGAAAGGTGTTAGACGATTGCGTTCAGTTAGTGCTATGGCTCCCGGCGTGTTGGGCATCACAGGGGTAGAAACAGCGGAGATGGTGCATGGGGTCGTAGAACGCACGAAACCGACGGCGGTGATTGCAGTAGACGCGTTGGCGGCTATGGATACCGATCGCATCTGCACGACAATACAGGTGGCCAATACAGGCATTCAACCAGGAAGCGGCGTGGGTAATCACCGTGCGGGCCTGACGTTGGAAACGTTGGGTATCCCGGTTATCGCCGTGGGCATTCCCATGGTCGTACATGCGTCGGTAATTGCACGAGATGCATTAAAGCAGATTCTACGCCGGGACAGCGAAGAGGAGCAGGCGGAGCTCATGGCGGAACAACTAACAAGGAACCTACTTGGTGAAATGGTAGTAACGCCACGGAATATTGATGAACTTGTATTGCATCTTGCGGACACGTTGGCACTTGCTATTAACGCTGCCCTGCAATCTGAATTTACCCTTGATGAACTGTCCAGAAGGCTGCATTGACGCATATTCATCAAAACGGCTTCATACCATGTACCAATCACGGGATGAGGTGCATGAACGATGCGAATGGTTGTCATTACGAAGGGACAGGCTATTGCACTGTTGGCAATGGTTATTGGCCTGACTATGGGAATTACTACTTGGGGTATTCTTGCAGGAACCCCTCCGGCTCGACAGGAGGCTGTTGCTGCATTTGCTGTTGGAAGCCTATTTGAAGAAGAGGTAACGACAGAACCACCATCACCGACAACAGAAATCGCTACCGCCGTTGCGGCGCCGACGCTGGAGTCGCAGTTACAGAATAAAAGCTTGCATGTGGAGGTGATCCGTGATACGCCCGCACCCAGCACAAAAAAGTCCATTTTAATTTATCATACGCATACTTGGGAAGCCTATGCGCAGGTAGAGGACGCACCTTATCAGGAAACAGAGAAATGGCGCACCAAGGATAATCGTGCGAACGTTGTAGCTGTAGGGGAAGCGCTGACAGCCTCTCTGCGGGCACTTGGGTTTCAAGTGGTGCATGATACGACGGCCTTTGAGCCGCCAAAGCTGAGCGACGCATATACACGCTCGTTATCTATGCTGGAGGCACGACAGCAGCAGGGCGAGAGCTACGATCTCTATATCGACCTCCATCGAGATGCTTATGTCAAAAATTCCGGCGTTGCGCAGACGGTGACGATTGGCGGCGAAACGGTCGCTCGACTGATGATGCTGATTGGCAAAGGAGCAGGGACAGCCTTCACGGTCAAGCCGGACTGGGAAGCCAATTATGCCTTGGCTGAGCGCTTAACTTCATGCCTAAACAATAGTCAAGAGGGTCTTTGCCGCGGAGTTACTTTAAAAAGCGGACGATTTAATCAGCATATCGCACCGCATTGTGTGCTGATTGAATGTGGAAACAACATGAACACTTTAGAGGAGGTTCTGCGAAGCGTACCCTATCTCGCGCAGGCGATTGAAAAAGTGCTGACGGAAGAATAAAAGAAAGGCGCTGCTGCAAAATGAGCAACAGCGTCTTTCTTTTACAGATCAATGAATTTTTCAAATTCAGGCAGGATACCGATGCCGTCAGGATAATGCGCGGCAAATTGCGGAACCGCATGGCTAGGGAAAGAGTTGCCCTCAATGAAGGTGGGGCCGTTCGGCGTAATGGCCACATCCCAAGCAACAAAACGCATCTGGGGCACAACCTGTGCCGCCTCTAGACACATAGCTTTGGCTTCTTCCCAGTAGGGAATTGTGAAGCCCACAATGGGGGTTCCGGTCATAGGGTGCTTCTCATAGGTGTTGCCTTGCTTGTCAGCACCAACGGTAAGAAGCTTGCCGCTTTCCAGATCAATACGCGCAGCCATCCCACCGCAGTCAACGTTGTCCATTACCTTGCCATTGCCGATGCGCAGGAAAGCATATACAATGCCTTGCTTTTTGTCACCCAGCAACGTTGCAATACGACAGGTGTTTACGGAGGTGGGGCAAAGCTTCGCCATGTCGGGATGCTGCACCACGATTTCCTCAAGGATGCCGATATTCTTTTCAAGCAGCAGTCGCTTGAAAGCCTCCGGACCCTGTGCCCAATCCCTTTCGGTGAATTTCAGGATGCCCTGTCCGCTGGATCCCTCCAAGGGCTTGCCAATGAGCTGTGTTTGTCCCGCAGTCAGTTTCGCCAAATCATCCAACGAGGTTTCATCGTGGATCAGCAACCATTTGCGCGGAATATACTTCTTGAAGAGCGCATTGAACTGCGTTTTATCATCGAAAAAGTGCCAGTAAGCTTTATCGTTCATACGGCGGACGATATTATTGGAAATGCCGCGGGTAATGACCGTGGCCCGCTGCTTGTCATTCAGGCGATACATCTGTGCGATTTTATAGTCCACATAGCCCGCATTGTACTTGACTGCACAATGCAGCATATCGCACATGAGCCATGGACGGCTCTTGCCGCTGCGCTCCTTGAGCAAATCTGTAGTTTGCCACATGGCTGCCCAATCCATTTTTATCAGACGCTTGCAGAAATAGCTTAGTCGGCTCATGAAACAACCGCCTCCTTGCAAAAATCAGACGTTGAAACGGAACAGCGTAACGTCGCCATCCTTCATGACGTAGTCTTTGCCTTCGCTGCGAACCAGACCCTTCTCCTTGCATGCGGTCATGGAGCCCAGCTCCTTCAGCGTTTCAAAGGGCACGATCTCCGCACGGATAAAGCCCTTTTCAAAGTCTGTATGGATCTTGCCGGCAGCCTGAGGCGCTTTGGTACCTTCCTTGATCGTCCAAGCACGGCATTCATCTTCGCCGGCAGTCAGGAAGGAAATCAGTCCCAGCAGACGATAGCACGCGGTAATCAAACGATCCAGACCGCTCTGACCGATGCCTAACTCTTCAATGAATTCCGCCTTCTCCGCCGGCTCCATCTGTGCGATTTCTTCTTCAATAGCGGCGGAAATAACCAGCATTTCCGCGTGCTCCGCCTTGGCAATGGCCTGAACCTTGTCCAAACCGGGAATCTCGGAAATATCCTTCCCCAAATCATCCTCGGCGATGTTGGCGGCATAAATGACAGGCTTCGTGGTCAGCAGGAACCAACCGTCTACGATTTCACGTTCCTCGTCGGTATAGGCGAAGGTACGGGCAGGCTTGCCGGATTCCAAATGCGCATACAGCTTTTCAGAAAGCTCAACCTCAGCGGCGGCCTTCTTATCACCGCCGCGCATGTTCTTTACAGCCTTGTCCTTGCGGCGGCTGACCGTATCCATGTCGGCAAAAATCAACTCAAGGTTGATGGTCTCTATATCACGGGCCGGATCAATGGAGCCGTCCACATGAATGATGTTTTCATCTTCAAAGCAACGAACCACGTGAACGATGGCATCTACCTCGCGGATATGGCTGAGAAACTTGTTGCCAAGACCCTCGCCGTGGCTTGCACCCTTCACCAAACCGGCAATGTCCACAAATTCGATGGTGGTAGGCGTTACCTTCTTCGGATGATACATGGCTGCCAGATCGTCCAGACGGCTGTCCGGCACCAGCACAACGCCCGTGTTGGGCTCGATGGTGCAGAATGGATAATTTGCGGCCTGTGCGCCCGCCTTCGTAATTGCGTTAAAAAGGGTGCTTTTCCCAACGTTGGGAAGACCCACAACTCCAAGCTTCATCTGCATTCTCCTTTTTGTATCAGCTTTTGCTGCAACCATGTTATTATACCCGCTTAAAGAAAGAAATGCAACCAAATGGCTGCAAAAACATAAAGCCAGACCCTTCACGCCAAGCGATAAAAGGCTCAAGCAGAAGCGTCTGGTCGAAAATTCGACTTTATTTATGCTGCTTTATATTTTTACCGTTTGAAAGCAACGCCTCACAGCATGCATCCGGCGTGTTAAGGTAGGTTGCTTGCAGTTTTTCCTCGTCCACGGTTTCTAAGATACGAAGCGTACCGCTCTCAAGAATCGTCAACTGCGTATAGCGTTCTGCCGGTAGATAATGCAGTACAGTACGCAGAGGCGTATGCGCCATGACAGCCAGCGAGGCACAGGGCATAAAGCCGCGAATTTCCAACAGATTTCTTCGATGAAGGAACTGTCGCAGGGTGGTCATAGCTTCCGTGGTGGTGCATACATAAGCGGCGTAAAGCAGGAAACAACCGATTATGCAGAGCGACAAATTAAACAGACCAAACCATGCCGCGCTAAAGATTCCTGTCAATAACAAAAGTATGCCGATGGTACAGGTGGTCAAGCGAAGTACTTTCATTTGTGTCGGCAGAGGAAAACGAAGGGAAAGCAGCAGCGCCAGCAAGCGTCCGCCATCCAGCGGAAGCGCCGGAAGCAGGTTCAATACCAGCAATGCAAGATTTCCAAAGAAAAGCCGCGCTCCGACAGCGGATGGCAGTAATTCGTTTGCGGTTCCAAACCATCCGAGCAACGTCAGTAGTAACGACATCAAGGGACCCGCCAGCAAAATGGCTGCACGTTTGAATGCCGGAAGAGCATCCTCGTCCTCCAATCGCAGCATGAGTCCCATCGGTACAAGCTCGGCAAAGCTTGGTGGGCAATTGAGCAGTATGGCGGCGAAGCCATGTGCCCCTTCATGCAGCATAATAGAGCCAAGGCTAACAGCCAGCAGCAGTCCCTGACCTTGGAGCAAGAAATACGCCCAGCAGAAGAGCGTTGCGCCGTGAAGCCATATTTCAGTTTTTCCAATTTGTCCCAGTCGCCATCGCATGTCCTTACTCCTGCATCCATCTGGTAGGGTCTATGCGGAAGCCGTTTTGGCGAACCTCAAAGGTTGCGTCCTGATCGGCTAAACGGTTGCCTACAAACTGTCCAACGGCGATTTGATCACCCATGCTGACAAGGCTTTCTGCAAGATTGCCATAGCAGCATTCCAGCCCATCCGAGCGGCGTATACAAACAATCAGCTCTTCATTTTTACCATGATATACGCCCATGACCTCACCGGAGGTCACGCTCTGCACGGCAGTATCAATGCTGTGATAAGACAGATAGGGCTCCGTCTCGCTCCAAGTATGGACAATGCTTCCGCCGCGAACGGGAAGCGGTAAGGATTCCTCGGTATTCTCGCCAAAGACAAGGGTAGCCTCAGGGAAAAGACTGCTGACAAAGGTCAGCTTGCCTAATTGGTCGTCCAATAGCGTATCGCCCGTCGCGGCTGTAAGCACAGCGTCGCTCCAATCTGCGTTTTCAATGCTCCCAGAACGAACTGCCACGGCACAGATCACCAGCGCGGCGGCGACGCTGAGATTTTTCAGCAAATGCTCGCCCCATGCAGGCTTGCTCCGGGTTCGCCATTGAATTTCCGGCATAGGGTCAACGGCGTTTGAAACAATAGGCGTGCGATGGATCATTTTCATTTCGCTGACGCTGGTTTGCGGTTCCTTCTGCATGGCTTCGCCACCTCACTTTGTTCCAGCCTATGCAAAAAAGAAAGGCGAAAGAACAGAAAAATAAAAGACGCAGGAAAACGCTTTTGCGAAGCAAACGTTTTCCTGTGTCGCTCAAAAATGCAGTTTGCAGCGGATACTGGGACATGCGGCACAGCCGCCCTCGCCGGTTTCTCGCAGCGACGCGGGCAACGCGTCGCCGACCTCTTTCATGGCGAGGATAATCTCATCCGGCTCAATCGGACACTGGATGCCCGCAAGCACCATTTCCGCTGAGGAGATGGCAATACTGACAGAACCGATGTTTCGATAAACGCAAGGCACCTCCACCAGACCGCCCACCGGGTCACAGACAAGGCCCAGCAGGTTCATTAAGGCGAAGGCTGCTGCATCGGCGCTTTGCTGTGCAGTACCTTTTTCCAGATATACCAATGCCGCCGCCGCCATTGCCGCTGCGCTGCCGCATTCGGCCTGACATCCGCCTTCAGCCCCTGAGATGCTGGCCTGCGCGGCAATGGAATTTCCTACTACCGCAGCAACGAAGAGTGCCCGCACCAAATCGTCCTCTTGTATGCTTCGCTCTTCCTGCATTGCTTGCAGCAGCCCAGGCAGAATGCCGCACGCCCCCGCAGTTGGAGCCGCAACAATCTTGCCCATACAGGCGTTGCACTCTGCAGTGGCCAGCGCATAAGCCTCTGCTTTGCCCAGCAGATTTCCGGAAAGCGCTTTTCCGGTCTTGATTCGCTCCAGCAGTTTGACAGCCTGTCCGCCGCTCAGACCGGAAACAGAACGCAAGTTAGGCTGCAAACCCTCCTGAATGGCCTCCTGCATGTTGTGCCAATACGACCGCATGGTTTCAAAAACCTCTGTCGATGTGCGGCGGGTTTCGTGAGCCTGTGCATCAATGGCCGCTTGTGCTAAATCAGAGTCCTGCGCCAATCGAACCCATTCCTGCAATGTATGATCCATCAGGGTTCCCTCCTTGCCAGAAAAGTAGCATCCTGAATGTCACGCATGGCCCGCATCTGTATCAGCATTTCTTCACTCAGCGGAGTATCCAGTTCCAGCACCATGACCGCCTCTGCACCGGCGTTCCGCCGGAAGACCTGCATCGTGGCAATATTCACGTGTTGCTCTGCCAAATATCCGGCAACCTGTGCGATCATGCCGGGTGTGTCTCGGTGGTGAATAATCAGCGTATGCTCCTTGCCGGAGAAGTCTACGCTCATGCCGCCTAATTGCGTTACTTCAATATTGCCGCCCCCGACAGAGGCCGCTTCCATTTCCAGCCTATGCCCCTGCGCACTCTCTAATGAGATCTGTACGGTATTAGGGTGTGCGCCGCGTAGCTGGATGGTTTGAAATGTTACATAAAGCCCATCCTGTTCAGCAATTTGAAGGGATTCCCGCAGACGGGGATCATCCACAGCCATGCCGAGCAGTCCGCCCACAATGGCACGATCCGTACCATGGCCGCGCCACGTTTTGGCAAAGGAGCCATGAAAACCTACCACAGCTTGCACGGGAGGTTCACCCAGCAACAGCCGCGCAATCAGTCCGATGCGAGCTGCTCCCGCTGTATGCGAGCTGCTGGGACCAATCATCACCGGACCAATAATATCAAACAGATCCATCCTTCTCCGACCTTTCTTCTGTTTCAGGAGAAATGTGCAGCTTATGGCGCAGGAAAGCGCCGATAGCCTTCAGCGATTCTCGACTTTCGGGAAATCCGAACATCTGAAATACATGACACATGCCTTCCCAACGAATTAGCTGAACAGAAACGCGGTCACGGCGCATGGCTTCTGCTAACAGCTCTGAATCGCTGAGCAGCAGTTCGGCGGTGCCAACGTGGATTTGTGTATCCGGAAAGTCTGTGAAATCAGCCAGCACGGGGGAGATCATGGGATCGGCTAATTTTTCGGGAGAGCCGCCCGCATAATCAAGTGCGCTTTTCATCAACCCCGGTGCAGAAAGCGTTGCGTCTATATCCTTGAGTTGTTCATAGCTTGCGCCTGTTTGCTGTAAATCTGCCCAAGGAGAAAGAAGCGCCAGCGCAGCGGGCAGTGTACGATGCTGGGTACGCAGCTTCTGACAAAGCGCAAGGCAGAGATTTCCGCCTGCGCTTTCACCAACCAGTACGATTCGATTTGGCGAGAAGCCCTGCGCCATAAGCGTATTCCATACGGTAAGCGCATCCTCCACCGCGGCAGGATAAGGATATTCCGGAGCCAGACGGTACGCAAAGGTAACGGTGCGAATCTGTGCGGCACCGCATACCAGCGCGGCAATGGCCTTCGCCTGAATCAATTTGCCGGAAACATAAGCGCCGCCATGGCAATGTAAAATCAGGCAATCCTCGGGATAATCGCCCTCGGGCGTAAGCATCAGTGCGGGAATACTCTCCACAGGCAGCGCTTCACTGCGCAGACCGCCCAGCGGCAGCTCCGCAATGACGTGGTCGGGAATATGAACGGATTGCATTAGCGTATCGCCAACGCGTGAAAAGAATCCCTTGCCGGTTCGCAGCGTGCCGAGAACCAGCTTGCTTTTCAAGCTGGGCAAGTCGCTCACCCTCTTTCCTGATGGTAGCTTCATTGTACACGTTTGCATTCGGAGGGTCAAGCGTGAGAATGAATTCCGCGAAATTTCCGTGCAAAACCCGAATGAGTATGCTATAATACAATAATATAGGAGGTGACGACCCGTGGCCGAGGAAACGCAGCGCGCGCCGCGCTTGTGGCTTCGATTGGATAATGCCGCGAAGCTGTATCCAGCGATTGCAAGCGTGCAATGGACCAGCATGTTTCGGCTTTCCTTTGTCATGAAAGAACAGGTCGTGCCCACTGTGCTGGAGGAAGCAGTTAATCAAACGCTTGTGCGTTTCCCCGCTTTTCGGGTAAAATTACGCAAGGGGCTCTTCTGGTATTATTTGGAGGCCATTGACGATCGGTTCCGTGTCTGCGAGGACATTGGGCATCCGTGTCCGCCTTTGAAGCACAGAGAGAACAGCGGCTATCTCTTCCGCGTTAAGTATGGGGAGTACCGAATTTCGCTGGAGATGTTCCACGCACTTGCAGATGGCACAGGCGGCCTAATTTTTCTCAAAAGCATTGTGGCCCAGTATCTTCGACTGTGCGGCGTACCTGTTCCTTGTGAAATAGGCATCCTTGACCCAACAGAAAAGCCCGCGCAGGAGGAAATGGAGGATGCGTATCGGAAAATTCCTTTGGACGGCGTTCATGCCAGCCGCAAAGAGGATGTTGCGTATCAAATGCCCGGTACGCCGGAGCCGCCGCATACGCTCCATGTTATTCTGGCACAGGTTTCCGTACAGGCGCTGAAGAATGCCGCCGCCCCATATGGTGCGACAATTACGGAATATTTGACGGCAGTCATGCTGTATACCTTATGGCAGACACAGCAAAAGGGACATCATCAGACACGTCTGCCGGTAAAGGTATCTGTCCCGGTAAATATGCGCAAATTCGTTCCTACAAAAACGGTGCGCAACTTTGCTTTCTTTGTGAACGTAGGCATTGACCCGAAGCTGGGACACTATACCTTTGAAGAAACGGTGCAGCTGGTACATCATGCCCTGCGTTATCACATGAATCCGAAGTTTTTATTTGCGGGTATTGCAACAAACGTAGCGTCCGAACGAAATCTTCTGGTGCGTTTGTGCCCGCTGCCGTTGAAGAATTTCGTGCTTTCATTCGTTTATCATCGCGTAGGGGAGCGGCTGTTTACTACGACGCTGACGAACGTCGGCCCTGTGAAATTGCCGAGTGTCATGGCGGAGCGCATTGAGCGTGCGGAAATGATGCTGGGAGCCGCCAGCTCCTATCGCAGTAATTGTGCGGCAGTCAGCTTGGGGGATAACCTGTGCCTGACCTTCACGCGAGACATTGCAGAGGCTGATTTTGAACGCAACGTGCTGTGCTTCTTGGTGGAGCAGGGAATCGCAGTACGTGTATCCAGTAATCAGGAGTGAGGTATCCATGTCGTATTGTGTACATTGCGGGGTGAAGCTGGCGCCGTCTGAAGCACGCTGTCCGCTTTGCAAAACGCCGGTGGTGGATCCTGTAACGCCCTATGATCCGTCTGTGCCGAAGGAATTTCCCACCCGTGTGCGGGAGCAGCATTTAGAGATCAACCCTGGCGCAACGCTGGTGTTGGCGGCTGTTTTGCTGGCAGTTCCGTCGCTGATTTGTCTCTTTGTGGATTTGCTGGTAAGCGGCGGATTAACGTGGTCGCCCTATCCGATCGGTGCCTTTTTGATGATTTTCTGCGCGGTGCTTCCGCCTGTTCTATGCCGAAGGAATCCGTTTCTCTGGTCGGTTGTGGTGGATGATGCGGCGCTGTGCTTGTATCTTTGGATGGTGGAAGCACTCAGCGGCGGCGCATGGTTTCACATGATTGTATTCCCGGTGCTGCTGCTATTAGGCGTTATGCTTTTGGCCATGGCTGCCAGTATCCATCAGGGAATACTGCGGGGGTTGGGAATTCCAGCCGTGGGACTGCTGCTGATCTGCGTCGTAGCGTTGACGGTTGATCTGCTGATTACTGTAACCCTGACTGATCAGGTGCGCATTACATGGTCAGCGTTTGTCATGATTCCCTGCGGCATTATTGCGGCAATGCTGATTGTGATCCATCGGAACAATGCTCTGCGCAGCGAGCTGAAGCGTAAGCTGCACCTATGATACCCAAACGGAAGGAGATACGTATATGGATTTGCTGAAAACGCTGCTGGTCTACATGACGCTCACCTTTGCCACCACGGTACAGGGGGCACCTACACCTGCGCCCACAGAAGCGCCTACCGTTGTGCCTTCCGCCATGACGGAAACTGTTGACACACCTGTCCCAGAGGCGGAAGCAGTTGTAACGCCAGAGGTGATTGCAACCATCACAGCGACTGCCGCACCTACGCTGACTCCGGCACCTGCGCCGACTATGTCGCCCAATCCGTCGTACAAACTGTTAAAGCAAGGTTCCCGTGGTAACCGGGTGAAAAAGCTTCAGGAGCGGCTGATTGAACTGGGGTATCTTTCTGGGGAAGCCGACGGCGTTTACGGAAACCAGACGCGCCGTGCGGTGCAGCGGTTCCAGTATTACAATGGCTTGCAGCAGGATGGCGAGGCTGGCAAGGCGACCCAGACAGTATTGTTCGAAAGTGAGACGGTCGTTTCGGCGGCAACGCCTACACCAACTGTTACAGAAGCACCTACGCAGACGGCAGAACCGCCCGTAGAGCAAACGATTGAGCCGCCTGCGGCGGCTACGGATACTCCCTCACCGACTGTGGTGCCTCCCGTCGAAGCAGCTGCTTCGACAGGTATACAGGAGCAGATGGACAGTAAAATGGTTGTAAACGGCGCTGGGGAAGCGCTGCATTCGCTTGTCATGGTCGATGGCGTGCAGGTGGATCGCATGCTTCCTGTGTATACGGACGAAGAGGGCGAACCGCTCCTCGACGTTGCTGGTATGGCGGCGTGTCTGGAGGGCTGGCATTGGACAGCTGATGAGACCAATGCAAACACTTATCAGCTGGAAGTCGATGGGTATATGCTGGACTTTAGCCTGACGCTTTCGGAAGATGGCGATGTTGCAGAAGCTGCGTTGATAGTAGACGGAGAGGCCGTAGAAATGGCCGCAGGTGATGTGCGTCGTTTGCCGGATGGTACGGTACTGGTTCGTGCGGCTGTGTTCGAGAATGCTATTGGTGCTTCCTATGTGTGGGACGAAGAAGAGAATACACTGATGCTGAATTATGTCAATAAGACATTGACGGATGTTCAGGGCTGAATGGTCTATAAAAAAGCACTCGCTGGTTTATCCAGCGAGTGCTTTTTGTATCTTTGCATGTGGACAATCAGGCCTTTTGCTTTGTCTCCAGCGTTTGTGCTGCAAGCAGCTGATCCAGATGCGCAACAAGCTGTTTGAGTACCTTCAATCCCTCTGTCAGCATACCGCTCTCCAAATGTGTAGGATCCTTGAGCACCATGGAAACAGGCTGAGAAGGTGTGATCGAAAGACGGCTATCTGTATCTACCATGGCTTGCATCATAAGCTGAAGATCGGGCATATAGCGTTGATCCAGCCGCATCATCAGCTGTCCTTTAGGACGATACAGTACCTGTGAAACACCCAACCGCTGTGCCAGTGCGCGCATTTGTGCAATATCCAGCAGCGTTTCCACAGGCGCGGGCAAATCGCCGTAACGGTCGATCATTTCTTCTTCGATGTCTTCGCGGTCAATGTCCGTGCGCAAAGACGAAATGCGCTTATACATTTCCATGCGTTGACGTTCATCATGCACATAATCAGAAGGCAGATAGGCATCCACCTTCAGATCCACACGAGTAGCCAATTCGGGTGCAACAAGCTGTTGTCCCTGCACTTCATGCAGTGTCTCTTCCATTAGCTTACAATACATGTCATAACCGACCGTAGCTAAATGCCCATGCTGCTCCGGACCCAACAGATTGCCCGCACCGCGGATTTCAAGATCGCGCATGGCGATTCGGAAACCGGCTCCAAACTCGGTAAATTCACGAATGGCGCTGAGGCGCTGTTCTGCCTCTTCCGAGAGCATTTTGTCTGGACGTACGGTGAAATAAGCATAGGCCTGACGGTTGCTTCGGCCAACGCGTCCTCGCAACTGATAAAGTTGGCTGAGACCGAACCGATCTGCGTCAAAGACAATCAGCGTGTTTGCACTGGGCACGTCCAAACCGCTTTCGATAATGGTTGTACAGAGAAGCACGTCATAATTGCCGCTGTAAAAGTCCATCATCACGTCTTCTAGACCGTGCTCCTTCATCTGCCCATGCGCAATGCCGATGCGTGCCTCGGGTACCAGCGCCCGCAGCCGTGTATAAAATTGTTCAATAGAATGAACACGGTTGTACAGGAAGTAAACCCGTCCGCCACGGCTCAGCTCACGAAGAATTGCGTCACGAATGACAGCATCAGAGTATTCTACAACATGGGTCTGTACCGGCAAACGTTCCTCCGGCGGCGTTTCCAGTACACTCATATCACGAATGCCTACCATGGACATATGCAGCGTCCGGGGAATGGGCGTAGCCGACAGCGTCAGCACATCCATTTCATTTTTCATGTTCTTGATAATTTCCTTGTGCGCTACGCCGAAACGCTGCTCTTCGTCAACAATCAGCAGACCCAAATCTTTGAAATGCACATCCTTTGCCAGCAAGCGATGTGTGCCAACTAGAATGTCAATTTTCCCTTCGTTCAATCGCCTGAGAATATCCTTCTGTTCTTTGGCAGTGCGGAATCGGCTTAATACTTCGCATTCCACCGGAAAATGCTCAAAACGCCGCTTGACAGTGTTGAAGTGCTGTTGCGCAAGAATCGTTGTGGGTGCGAGCAGCGCAACCTGTTTACCATCCATCACGGCTTTGAAAGCGGCACGCAGACTGACCTCCGTTTTACCATAGCCTACGTCGCCGCAAAGCAGACGATCCATGTTGCGGTCGGACTCCATATCGCGGGTGATCTCGCGCACGGATTGCTCCTGATCGGGCGTAAGCTCATAGGGGAATTGATCCTCAAACTGCTTTTGCCAAGTCGTATCCGTACCAAAAGCGTGCCCCTTATGCTGTTCGCGGGAGGCATACAGCTTGACCAAATCGAAGGCAAGCTCCTTCAAACCAGCCTTGACTTTGCTCTTTTGCTTCTGCCATTCGCCGCCGCCTAGTCGGTTCAGCTTCGGCAGGGCATTGGGATTGCCGATATATCGCTGGACACGATCCAGTTGTTCAATAGGCACATAGAGCTTATCGGCTCCCTGATATTGAATAGCCAAATAATCCCGATAAGTGCCCTCGCTTTGTAGACGAATAGTGCCCTGATAAATGCCAACGCCATGATCCTCGTGTACCACGTAATCGCCGACCTTCAAGTCGGTAAAGGTGGCAATGCGTTCACCGCTGGTTTTTCGGGTCTTTGTGCGCCGATAGCCAGCACCGTATAGATCGGTATCGGATACGACAACCAGCTTAGCCTCCGGCCATAGGAAACCCTTGGACAGCGTCATGGGCAGGACGAGCACTTCGCCAAGAATCAGATTACTGCTCAGCTCTTCGCAGAAGGTCACGGGTGTTCCAAGCTCCGTCAGCGCATCCGTAAGACGCTTGCCACGCGCTACGCCGCCAGACAGCAACACGACGCAATTCCCTTCACGCCGCCATTTTTCGCAGTCTGCAGCCAGCACTTTTACCTGCCCTTGATACCCAGCCACGCCGCGACTGCCCAGTTGAATCATGACTTCAGGCTGAATGCCGCCCATGCCGCGAAGAAACTCGGAAAGGACAACGAGACTGTGCCCTTGCAGGGTCGCAAGCACCTCATCATAGGTCATGAGCAACTGTTCCTGTGCTGGAACAGCGTCGCCGTGTTCCATGGCATTTTGCAGCTCTTCTGCAAAGCCTGCGCGCCGCTCATCACAGCGTTGACGCAACTGATCTGGCTGCACCATGAAAACATAGGGTGCATCATACCAGTCAATCACGGAGCAGGTCTGCGGCAGCAAAATAGGGAGCCATGCGGCCATCCGCTTGAAGGGAATGCCGCTTTCCAGCAGGTCAGCCTCCGATAGCAGCTGCGATGTACGGCGCTCGACATCCGCGGCAAGCTGAGCGGATTGTACTCGCGGAGAAATCTCCTGATCGAAAAAAGAGGGGAGTTCTTCGTCATCCTCCGGAAGGGGCGGAAGGTTATCAAATAACGCATTTACCTTGGGCGCATCCTGCCCAAGCGTACTAATCGCTTGCCGAAGTCGATCTGCTGCGGCAGGAGCGTCACTTTCAGCCAATACAATTTCAGTTGCAGGGGAAAGCATGCAGTTTTTAAGCTTTTCCTGACTGCGCTGGCTGATACAGTCAAAGGTACGGATAGAATCCACTTCGTCATCAAAAAATTCCAAACGAAGTGCGACACTCCCGGCGGGGGGATAACAGTCTACAATGGAGCCGCGCAGGGCACATTGTCCCTTACCTTCGACCATTTCCACACGCTCATAGCCCATACGAAGCAACTGGGACATCAGCTGATCCGGCATGATACGATCCCCCGGAGCAAGGCGCAGCAGCGCTTGTTTGAATTGATCCGGAGAAGCCATGCATCGAAGCATGGCATCCATAGAGACACAGAGCAGCTTTGTCTCGCCGCTGACGACTTTTTGAAGCGTTTCTAATCTGCGCCATGTGTTTTCATGACTGGAAACGCCGCGGCCAAGCTCGATCTCACCGCCGGGTAAGCATGCAGAAGCACTCCCCACCAGCTGCTGTGCATCCTCTGTTGCCTTGCTTGCAGCCAGATCGTTCGGAAGTACAAGCAGGACACGTTTTCCAGTAATTCGGGTTATCAGCGCCGCCAGATAAATAGCTTGACTTTCGGGAAGATCGTAAACGGCGGTTGTTTTCTTTTGTTGTAAGGCCTCAAGCAGCTTTTGAACGGCAGCGGTTTTTTCACCAGTCAATAAGCCCTGATTCATGCTAGCCTCCTATGGATTACTTGTGATTATACTGCTGCATGGCTTCATCGATTCCCTTGCGCAACCAAGTCTCTACGCAGTCGGCCGCAGCCTCAAAGGCCTCGTGCATCGCGTCTTGTTCCTCACGTGTGGTATAGCGGCTAAGTACCCAGTCTGCCAAATCCCAGCCTTCAGGTTTTGCACCTACGCCAACGCGAATGCGCGGGAAGTTTTGACCGGGAACGTTTGCTACAATGGAGCGCATACCGTTGTGTGTTCCGGCGCTGCCGGATTTTCGAACGCGAAGCTTCGAAAGCGGAAGATCAATATCATCATAAATAATCAGCAGATGCTCCAAGGGAGCTTTATACCAGTTGAGTAGCTCGGCAACGCATTCGCCGCTCAGATTCATGAAGGTCTGCGGCTGACACAGCACGACGCGCTTATCCTCGAAGGCGATTTCGGCCAGTTCTCCCTTGCACTTTTTCTTGGTGAGGGGAGCGTTCCAGCGACGGCTCAGTATATCGGTTACATCAAAACCCACATTGTGGCGGGTATGTGCATAGGTAGTGCCGGGGTTTCCTAACCCAACAACAAGCCAAGTTTCTTTTTCCATGGGAATCGTCCTCCCTTTTCCAAAACGCCATTTCGCGGGGAGGGAGATTATCCCGCCCCGCGCAGTAGTTTCATTCGATTTCATCCGGTGGTAATCCTGCTGACTGTAAAACAGTTCAGCAATTTTTTCCTTGCAAATAGACAAACGGCCCTACATGGGTGCCTGACGCGATGGTGCTGTCCTCTGCAACGACCTGTTCCAAAACAGCGTCATTTCCTACGGTTGTGCGAGCCAAGCGGCAGCCGGGATAGAGCACGCATCGTGCGCCGATAGTCGTTCCGCGCTGCAATACGCACCCCGGATAAATAACCGTATCCTGACCGACCGTTACATCGCCTTCCACATAAGTATGCGCGGGATCAAGCAGCGTCACACCGGAACGCATCAGTGCCTCACAATGCCGATGAACGATAAAGGCAGTCGCTTCAGCAAGATCAGCTCGGTTGACGATCAGCTTTGCTTCCTGCGGCTGCTCTGCCTGAACAGCCGCAATTCGTTGTCCAACTTCCGCCAGCTGGCCGATCAGATCGCTGATGTGGTAAATCCGCTTTGCATTGGGGCGCATATCCGGGAGCGCCTGACGAAGCGCTTTACCGGAGAAGCAATAAACACAGGCATTGACTGAAGGAATATCCTCCTCAGGTGGCAGTAGCTCTGCACTATGTGCAATGCGTTTTACATCGCCGTCGCCATCGAAAATCACACGGTCATAGCCCTCCGGGTCACGCCGATCTGCATATAGTACTGCCGCGCAATAGGTCGTACCGTCCACCGCGTCCAGCAGATGCCGATAGGACTCCTGCGAAATGCAGGGCTTATCACCGGAAGTAATCAGCACCCGGGTATCTGCTTCAATCATAGGGAGTGCCGCCATGACAGCCTTGGCCGTACCAAGACCGAGTGTAAAGTCCTGCACGCAGCTCTGGCACCAGTCAGGGAGCGCAGGAGAAAGCTCCTGCGCATGATGGCCCAGCACAACAATCGTTCGTTCGGCTAGCGGTCGAAGCGTCTCTGCCGTCGTATCCAGCATAGATTTGCCAAGCAGCTGATGCAGTTCCTTGGCGCGTTCAGAACGCATCTGATTTTCACGTCCTGCGGCCAGAATCAATGCGATGGTTTTCACCGTTGCGCCCTCCTTTGTCAGCTTTTCAGCCAATCAGCGGGAGTAATTTTCGCTACAGGATTTTCATCCTGCGTGATTTCCATAACCATCAGGGATTTTTCGCCCTGAATGCGCTTCTTCTCCGGGTGAGCGGTAGCCATAACAAAGCCAATGCCCACAACCTCTACATTGAATTCGTGCATCAAATCTACCATACCCTTGGCGGTCCCGCCGCCCTTGAGGAAGTCGTCGATAATCAGCGCACGCTGACCTTCCTTGACGGCACGGCGAGACAATGACATGGTTTCAATGTTCCCGGAGGAGCCGGACACATAGTTGATGTTCACCGCAGAGCCCTCATAAACCTTGCTGGAGCGGCGGGCAATGACCAGCGGCACACCCAGTGCGTTGGCGGTCATCAGCGCGACAGGGATGCCCTTGGTTTCCATGGTCAGCACGAAATCCGGAGCCTGTTCATAGTATTCAGTCGCAAGTATCTCGCCCATACGCTGCACGATCTGCGGCGCGGAAAGAATATCCGAATAATAGAGGAAACTGCCAGGCAGCACGCGGTTTTCACCGCTCAGCCGCTCACATAGGCTGTTGATGTAATCCAGCGCTGCGGCACGATCCACTTTAGCGCGATAGCGCACGCCTCCTGCGGCCCCAGTCACGGTTTCCAACTCGCCCAGATGGAAGGTCTTGACAACGTCCCGCAGAATGTCAATGTCCTCGCTCATGGTCGATTTGGCTGCACCGAACATATCACAAAAATAGGAAAGAGTAAAAATGCGGTTGGGGGAGGCGGAAAGTATCTTCATCATCGCGCTCATGCGCTCATTGCGGCGAATCTTCTCCACGGCTGTCTCGCTCCTTTTGAAACTTGAAATCCGGATAATTATATCACAGGATTGCGAATATTGGAAGAGGGTTTGCACAAAAAAGTTCGTAATTAAGCATGTCTCTTCTGTGTGTAAAAGCTCCCGTTTTCTCTTGAAAAATTCTATTCTTTGCCAAACGTTGACAAGGCGGAGGGCCTGTGCTATGATACGGGACTGCAAAAAGGAGGGAGCCGTTTACGATGAAACGGTTTTGTATCTTGTTGTTCACTACTGTATTCCTGATGGCTGCGTCCGCCGCGCAGGCGGAGGAGTCCTTCATTCTGGATGGAACGAGCTATACGCTACCCTTTGCGCTGGCGGAACTGCTAGATGACGGCTGGGAGATCAATCACCCGGAGGAAATTTTGTCACCGGGTTCTTATACGCTTGCAGATGAACTGCGCCGCGGAAGCGCAAGCTGTCAGGTGCAGATTATCAATTTATCCATGAATGATCTGCAGAAACGTGACTGTTATGTCGGTCAAATCACCTTTACAAAGGACTTTGCGGAAGATGTTATTCTTCCTGGTGGATTAGCGCTTCCAAATTCATGGGAAACGGTTTACGATCAGTTAGGAACGCCAAGCGATCTGCATGCAGAAACGCCCGAGCGCGAGGAGCTGCTTTATGGAGGTAAGGACTTTTTTGATAAGTTGAGCTTCACGGTTGACACAGAGGACGGCAGCGTGACATCCGTAACCTTGCGGAGTTTTACGTCGCCTGAGCCCGTTGCAAGGAAGGCTGCTCCAACCGAACAGCCAAGCATGGATTTCGATTATGAACAGCCGGAGAGCCTCGGAAAGCATCTGGATGCGTTTCATGTGCGGCTGAACGGAGAACTCTATCAGCTGCCGATGCCGTACAGGCTTTGTGCTGCAGAGGGCTGGAAGCCGCTGTTTGACGTGACCCATCAAATTGCATCCGGTGAAACGCTGGATAATCTGCCGATGCAGCTGCCTATGGGTGGGAATGTAATGATCGGCCTCTTTAATCCGACGGCGAATGCCTGTGCCGCAGAGGATGGTTTGGTGTATATGTTGATGGTAGACAGCCGCAGCTGCGATGCAAGCTTCGAGCTATCCGGTGGGCTTTCTATGGGAATGCCCGAAAATGAGCTGTTGACGGCATTGACAAATATGGATTATCTGGTGGAGGAGCAGAGTGACGGTATCGTTTATCGACTGTTTGACGATCTCAGCCGCACGATTGCGATTACCGTTGATCCCACTACCGATCATGTTTGTGAAATCATGCTGCTCCATTTGCCGGAATAAGCAGACAAGAAAAAAGACCCTTTGCTGTGTTTTCATCTTCAGAGAGGCACAGCAAGGGGTCTTTTACTATTTCTACATCAAATCAGCGTGACGGTAAACCATGTTTTATAGCAATGCCCGGGCGCTAGTAACGTTACAAAGGGCTTATCTTCCATGTTGCCGCTCTCGCCGACACACTCAGGAATGCCATGCCACGGTTCGAGACAAACATAGTCCGCGTTTGCATGAGGCTTAGACCAGACAGCAAGCACCTCCATCTTCGGGAACTCAAAGTTCAATCCTTTTCTGCTGTCACGATGAACCAGCTTTACACTTCGGCTTTTCAGCTCAGTAAATAGCAGCGCATCACGCTCGTCAAACAGCTCATGACGCAACGGAAGGGTTGCAGCGTTATGAAAGCCGGGAATATAATCCCATCCGTCAATGAGTTTTCCCGTAGGGGCCAGCGCATTTTTGCCATCCTCCACCTGTGGAAATACTAATTGATAGTCCTCAAATTTTGCATCCTGTTCCATGGGACAGATAAATGCGGGATGCCCGCCGACACAAAAGGGCATGACGCGGTTAGAGCGATTCTCCACAAGGAAAGTGGTGGTATAGCCGTTTTCAAACAGGCTGTAAGTCACATGAAAGCGAAAATCAAAGGGATACATTTCTTTTGAGGCTTCTGTAGGGCCGAGGACAAGCTCCACGAAGTCATCACCCTGTTTGCCGATTTCAAAGCTTGCCTCACGGGTGAAGCCGTGTTTGCGCATGGGATAAGAAATACCGCCAATCTTGACGTGGTCGTCTTTTACCGAGCCGCATACAGGAAACAGCACCGGTGCGTGTTGCGCCCATACGGCAGGGTCTGCCTGCCAAATAACTTCACGGCCGTCGCTTCCGTGAAATGAGCAAATCTGCGCACCGCGCAGCCGTACTTCCGCACGGCTGTCTCCGTAATGGAGAGCAACCTTCTCAATGTTGGACATTATGATATCCTCCTGTCAAACGATTCGATGAAGCAAATTGAAGTCCCGCGGCAGAGCGGCGTCTACCCAGAACATGGCATAACAGCTATTTTCACCAACGACAAGACCGTTTGCGTTTTTTACAAGATAGTCAATTTGCGAGTCGGGCAATACCTCCTGCACATAATCACGTACCTTTTCAGAGGCGCTTTCGCTATAGCTGTCAATCGCCAGTAACTGCCGCTTGCCGTCCACCTCACGGGCCGCGACGAGCGCAACAATATGTCCTACGCGCAGATTGCACAGCGCTGCGCCTTTCTCCACGGCAATATGTGTATATAGCGTTTCCAGATCATTGCGCAAGCCATCCTCATGATAGGTAAAGCCCAGCGGAACATTTTCCCCCCGCAGCATCAGCGCGTGCAGGAGCGCCGGACGATCCGTACCATCATCACCGCGGCCTCCTTCGCGCACAGAAAAATCCGCCAGATGTTCCGCGTCCGGACAATGTCCCGTCAGCCATTGTGCGGCATGGCACAGCGCAAAAATGCCGCATCCAGAGTTGGAAAGGTTGCCATGATCCTCATAGGGATAAGGATGTGTCCATTCCTTGCAGCGCTGATTATGCAGAATCAGCGTGCGTTCGCCGAGTGTTATTTTCTTTGTCTTTCCAGTAATGCTCATAAGTGGAACCTCCTTCGCAGAGCCGCACCACTTAATAGGGCTGCGGCATAAAATGAATAGTGTCTGAAAGAAAACAGGGAGGGATCAACGTGAAGGAACATCAAACGTCACCCTTTGCGGCGCTTAGTCCACAGGAACAAAAAGAACAATGGATCTGGTGGCAATGCCAGCATCCGGCAGAAAACCATGAAGCCGTCATAATACAGCCAGAGTCGCCCGAAGAGGTACGGTCGGCACCGCTTCCGCAGTTACGTCACGGTCAGTATTCCGCCGTGTTGAGTCGTTTACGCCATGCAGGCAAGCATACGAGCGATTATCACACTTGGAAGGGTGCAAGCAGCTGACGGGTTTCGCTGTCATAGCAAATGTCCGCCTTTTCCGGAATGCGAAGCGCACGGAAATACTTCTCCTCAAGCGGAATCCATTCCTGCTCAAATCGTTGGAGCATGGCATCTCCGTTGCGTTTTCGAATGCGTTCGCGTTGGACTTCGGGCGCGACACTTAAGAAAATCGCGCCGTCATAGGCGAAATTTCCTGCAGGGTGGAGGCTGTAGGAGCCCTCGACAACCATGAGCGGCGTTTTGGGGAACGCGATGGCTTCGCTGGACAGCATACCGGTGCGACAGGAAAAGGGATGATAGCTTACGTCTTGTCCTTCCGACAGCGGCTGCAATACCTCCTGTCGGAATCGCTCAATGTCTACGTTCCCGCCCGGTCGAGCGAGCCGCTCAGGTGTTTTGCGATCCGCCGGCAGGAAAAAGTCGTCCATATGTGCAACGGAGGCACCGAAGGCATCTATCAGACAAGCGGCGAAGCAGCTTTTTCCGGAGCCGCTGCGCCCATCAATGGCAAGCGTCATGCAGGGCTTCTGCTGCATCTGCTTGTAAATCCAATCCATGGGCAGAAGCCAATGGGCAAAGCGGCTTTCTACTACGCGATAGGCTGGATGATAAGCTGCTCGATAAGCCTCCGAGTGACTGACGGCGGGCATTCCGGCAGATTCCCAGTCACGGAGAAGTGCTTCCCATTCCTGCGGATCAACACCTAAACTGTTCATGTTCAGATGATGAACAGCTTGCAGTAAGGTCTCTCGTGCCGCAGCGGTGGGCATATGCGCAGAAGCAAGAAACAGCTTGACCAGCGTTTCGGGAGAAATACCGGCTGCTTTAGCGGCCGCAAGATGAATGCGTACATAACCGTCGCCTAACGCTTCGACCAGGGGGAGTGAGGTATCCGCTGTAACATCTTCCCATTCCTGCATCATGCGCACATGTGCAGCATCCTCGCTGGGTGCAAAATGCCCGCACCCAAGATAACGCTGATATAAAAGTTTCAACACATCCTGCGCTTGCCAAGCGGGATAGCGCTGTGCATGTTCTAATAGTCTTTTCATAACGCCTCCATTGCACTGCATTTGGACATATAACAAAAATATACATTCTGTCTTCGGAAAGGCATTTCCTCCCAAGATACACAGCAGATACAAGAAAAGACCGCTGCCCTTCAAAATTGAACAGCGGTCTTTTGCCTTATGTTATTCGCTCAGATCCGTAATCGTGGGAATCGTCGGCGGTACGGTGAAGGGCGGCATGGTAATCACAGGCGGCGTCACCGTGGGCGTTGCGGGAATAGGATACACAGGGCCGGATTGACCATACAGCAGAATCAGCGTGGTCGTATCCGCAATGCCGGTCACGGGAATGTTCTGCGCGGTCTGGAAGTTCTTCACCGCTGTTTCCGTATTCGCACCGTAGGAACTGTCAATGGTGCCGGGATCATAGCCCGCGTTCTTCAGATAGCTTTGCAGCAGGAAAACTCGAATGCCCTTCTTGCCCTTCTTCAGTGTCGCAAACGCGTCATAAGAAGGAGCTTTCTTGGAATAGAGCTTTTCCAGCACATCGGAGTTGGCGTAGTTGCGCTCCTTGTAGCCGGCATCACCTTGGAATAAGTTCAGCGCATAGAGCGTTGCATCGCCAAAGGAGCCATCCACGTTGCCTACGGGATACCCAAGGTCAGCCAGCCGCTTCTGCATTTTTTTGACCTTGCTGCCGGTATTGCCATAGCGCACGGTCGCGTAGGTGGTCGTACTGCTAGAGGAATTGTTGGTAGGCTTCGCCGTCGGACGAGCGGTAGGCCGCGGCGTAGCGGTAGCGGCTGCTTTGGTGGGAGCAGGGGTAGCGGTGACGGTGGTCACAGCATTCGTCACAACGGGCAGCACGCTGGCGGTGTAGTCGATAGAACCTGCCACATGGTAAGTGCCATCCGTGGCTTGACTGTAATAATACAGCTTGTTCCCAACCAGAATACCGGCAGCCACATCCTGAGAAGGAGCCGCTTCATAGCGATAGGAATTATCGGTCAGGTTGACGATCGTCATGGAGTGATCTGCGCCAACAATGACAAGACCGTTTTCGGAAGCGTTCATAGAAAGCGCACCCGCAACGCCGGGCCCGATCTGCGTAGCAGTAGGCAAAGCGTTCATCGTGCTGGACAGCGGGATGGACTTCAGCGATGCACCGCCATTATCCATGAAGTACAGGTTGGTCTGATTGGCCGCAGCCAGCGTTACGTTGTTGGCGACGACCAGCGCCTGATTGTTGGCATCCATCAGCGACAGCACGCCGTTTTCCAGCGTGTAGGGCTTCTTTGCCGTAACAGCATCAATGGCATCCTGCGTCGCATTGGCTGAAACAACGCTGACGCTTGTGTTGGCCTCATTCAGAGAAATCGCGTACAGCTGATTTTGCTGAGTCAGCGCATAGACCTGCGTATCCGTCATAGAGAGCAGATCCTTGCAGGGTGTTTCCAGCATCTTGGTTACACCCGTGGGGAAGACTACATAGGTGTAATCGTTATCCCCGATATACGCAGCGTAGCTGCCGTTGGACAAATAGCGCTCGGCGCTTGCACCCGTGGCGAGGGTCATCAGACCAATGGCCAGCATGAGCAGAACCAGAGACTTCCGTTTCATGTTCCGAGTTCCTCCTTTTTCCTTGGCTACAACGAGCATATTATAAGACGAAGCGCCGAAAAATGCAAAGAAAGTCTGGTAGATACCTGCGCATAGCATCCGTTTCTCGGCGTTTGGGCTTATAAGAACCTTCCCAGTTCATCCATCCAACGGCCCATAAAGGCTTTTTCTTCCGCTGCTTGCATTTTTCTCAAAAAAATTTCCCGACTTGAAGCCTCAAGCCGGGAGCAAGCGTGGAATTTTACAGGACATATTGATAAATCGCCAGAAAATGCAGCACAGAGCCGCCCAAGCAGAAAAAGTGAAAAATCGAATGGAAATATTTCACTTTGGAGCCGATGCCGTAGAGAATCGCACCGACGGTGTAGACAACGCCACCCCACACCAGCAAAGCAATACCGCCGGGGGCAAGGTTTGCGCGAAGCGGTTCGATCTCGGAAAGAATCGCCCAGCCCATGAGTAAATAACAAGCGACGGAGATTTTCGAGAACTTTTTCAGGTCAATCGCGTTGAGGGTAATGCCCAGAATGGCGATGCCCCATACCGCACCGAACAGCCACCAGCCCACGGAGTCTCGCAGCGTCACCAGCGTAAAGGGCGTATAAGTACCTGCAATCAGCAGGAAAATGGTGCAATGGTCGATAACACGGAATACGCGCTTGGCCTTATTGACCTTCAGCGCATGATACAGGCAGCTCATCAAATAAAGCAGCAGCATGGTTGCGCCGAAGATAGCTCCGGAGACGATGCGCCATGGATCACCGGCGGCACAACCCTTTAAAATACACAGCACCGTGGCCACGATGCCGAAGATTGCACCTACGCCATGAGAAATGGAGTTGAGCAGCTCCTCGGAAAGCGAATACTTGGGAATCGAAATTCGATGGGGCTTGGGATTCGTCATGAACACACCTCACGTTTACAGGATACGATAAAGCGAAACCACCTTGCCAAGAATCGTAAGCTCCTTGGTATAAATAGGTTCCATGGTCGGGTTTTCCGGCTGAAGCCGAAAATGTCCGTTTTCCTTATAGAAGCGCTTGACCGTGGCGCTGTCCTCGATCATGGCAACCACAATATCGCCGTTATTGGCTTCGGGCTGCTTGCGAACCACGACATAGTCGCCGTCCATAATACCGGCCTGAATCATGCTCTCGCCCTTGACCAGCAGAATAAAGTGCGTACCGTCGCCCAGCATGGCCTCGGGGATAGGAATATACTCCTCCACATTTTCTTCGGCCAGAATCGGCTGACCGGCTGTCACGCGGCCAATCACAGGAATTGGCGTTGTTGCGTTGCGTGCGGAAAACTGCGGGTCGCCGATCACCTCCATGGCCCGGGGCTTCATCGCGTCACGATGGAGCAGTCCCTTCTTTTCCAGCCGCATCAAATGACCGTGGACGGTCGAAGTAGACTTCAAGCCCACGGCATTGGCAATTTCACGCACGGAGGGCGGATAACCCTTGGCCTGAATTTCAGATTTAATAAATTCTAGGATACGCTGCTGATTATCGCCACGCGGACGCTGCATATCATCCCCACCTTTAGCAAAGCTTTTGTTCAGTATAGCATAGGGCGCAAAAAAAATCAAACGGCTGTTCGGATCGACAAAATAAGGAAAAAAGTCATTGCTAAAAGCCACATTTTCTTGTATACTAAGAGATGACCGTGTGCGGACGGCTTTTTGATGTGCCCGCTCGTACTGCGGCACCTCTGCACTTGCCCTCTCCATGGGACGGCAGCATTGGATAAAGGAGGTTGGGACAGTTTATGGAATGCAAGATAAAGAATGACATCGGTACCATCTATATCACCGAAGATGTCATGCTCAAGGTTGTCGGCTATGCCGCGCTGGAGTGCTATGGCATCGTCGCTATGTCCAGCAAGCGCGCCAAGGACGGACTGGTGGAATGGCTGGGCCGGGAGAATCTGAGCAAGGGTGTCCAGATCCGCAACGTCGGGGACATGCTGGATGTGGATCTCTTCATCATCGTGGAATATGGCATCTCCATTGCCGAGGTCTGCAAAACCATTGCGGATACCGTGCGCTATAAGCTGGAGAGCATGACCGGCGTAAAGGTACGCAAAGTCAATATTTCGGTGGAAGGGATCCGCGTTTGATCCATCGCCCGCTGTGAACGGAGGAAATATCCTTGATTCAATTCAAAACGATTGACGGTTTGCTGCTGCGCGACATGGTGGTCGCCGGCGCAACTTTGCTGGAAAAGAACCGGGAGACGGTGGATGCGCTAAATGTGTTCCCCGTTCCCGACGGCGACACGGGCACGAACATGTCCCTGACCATGGGCAGCGCCACCCGAGAGATCAACAGTAAGGAATATCTGCGGGCGGACGAAGCGGCTCATGCGCTTGCTAAGGGTGCGTTGAAGGGCGCACGCGGCAATTCCGGTGTGATTACTTCTCAGCTGTATCGCGGCTTTGCCCGTGCGCTGGATGGCATTGAGAAGATTACGCCTGTGGAGTTCGCTAAGGCGCTGAAGAACGGCGCGGATACGGCCTACAAGGCGGTCATGAAGCCCAAGGAGGGCACCATCTTGACGGTGGCTCGGGTCATCGCTGAAGACGCCATGAAGTATGCAGAGGCAAATCCCGAAGATTACGACGGACTGATGACCGTCATTCTGCGGACCGGCGAGGCCATCCTGAAGCAGACGCAGAACATGCTGCCCGCGCTTCAGCAGGCGGGCGTGGTGGATGCAGGCGGACGCGGCCTGATGTATCTGTATACCGGATATGCGGCGGTGCTGCGCGGTGAGGACATCTCTGAAGCGACGGTGGCTGTTACCCATGAGGATGGCGAGCCTTGCTTCGAGGATGACCATAGTGCCATTGAGACCATCAATTTCGCGTACAGCACGGAATTCACCATCAAGAATCTGCGTGACGACTGCACGGATGGTGACGTGGATTCTTTCCGCCGCCGCTTGAACCGCATCGGTGACAGCGTTCTGGTAGTAGGGGATACCGCCAGCGAGAAAATTAAGGTGCATGTACATACCAATAACCCTGGCAAGGCCTTGGAATATGGTCTGGAGCTGGGTGAGCTGGTAGATTTGAAGATTGAGAATATTCTTGATGAGCGTCGAGCGGCTGAGGAAGCTAAGGCGGCTGAAGAGGCGGCTAAGACTCCGGCGGAACCTGAAAAGGATTTCGGCATGGTGGCTGTCAGCATGGGCGAGGGCTTCTCACAGATTTTCCGCGATTTGACGGTGGATCACATTGTTGAGGGTGGACAGACCATGAATCCCTCGATTGAGGACATTTTGGATGCCATCAACAAAGTCAACGCCAAATGTGTCTTCGTGTTCCCAAACAATGGCAATGTTATCCTTGCAGCACAGCAGGCGGCAGAGCTTTCCAGCAAGGAAGTTCATGTGATTCCCACCAAGAATGTAGCAATGGGAATTGCGGCGGCAGTTGCATTCCAGCCGGATATGAACGGTGAAGAAAATGCACAACGCATGGCCGAGGCGGCTCAGCGTGTCAAGACCGGTACCGTGACCTATGCGGTGCGCGACAGTGAGTGGAACGGCGTGCATATCAGCGCTGGCGATATTATCGGTCTGCACAACGGTGCGATCGAATATTCCGGGAATAACGTACATGATGTTGTCATGGAAATGATGAAGGCCATCGTTACCGATGAGGATGAGCTGATTACCGTATATTATGGCGCCGACACCAAGCAGGAGGACGCCGAGGCAATTACCGCTGAGATTCAGGATACCTATGGCAACTGCGACGTGGAATGCCATATGGGCGGACAACCTCTGTATTACTACTTGATTTCTGTGGAGTAAGCAGTATGGAGCTGAAGGACCTGAAAGGGCTTGGCCCAACACGGCTGGAAGCTTTACGCGCAATGGGCATTTGCTCATTGCGCGATCTTTTATACAATTTACCGGTTAGCTATCAGGACGGTACACATTGCGCGCCCTGCGCGTTGGCTGTCGGTGAGACGGCTGTACAGGGCGTTTTGCGTGCTGATCCGAAGCTGAGCCGATTCAACGGTCTGACAAAGATCGCAGCAACTCTGCGGGATGAAAGCGGAGATTTGCCGTTGGTGTGGTACAATCAGCCCTGGGTCTGCCAACAGCTTCACGGCGGCGAAATCTACCTGCTGTATGGTCGGGTCACGGAGAAAAATGGTAAGCGTATCATGACGAACCCCCGGCGATTGACAGAGCCAACCATCTTTCCGGTATATCGTGCGGTTTCAGGGCTTCCGGCTAAAACGATGCTGAAGATTATGGAACTGGCGCTGGAGCAGGTGGACGAATGCTGTCCGGAAACCTTGCCGCAGGGCGTGCGCTTGCGTCACGGTCTTTGTGAAAAGAATTTTGCTATTCGACAGGCGCATTTTCCTTCCTGCATGGAAAATCTGCGCATGGCAAGGCGGCGTTTGTCTTTCGAACAGATGCTTCTATATCAGGCTGGTATTGGGCTTATGCGTCAGCGTGGCGAAAAGGGTCTTGCGATGCCGTTGCCCGCAGATTGTGCGGCAGATTACTGGCAGCACATGCCTTTCCCTCCGACGGGCGCACAGCAGCGCGTGCTGGAGGAAATCCTTGCAGATATGCGTCAGCCGCGGCCTATGAGCCGTTTGGTGCAGGGCGACGTTGGCTGTGGTAAAACAGTGCTGGCTTTTGGCGCTTTATGGGCGGCGGCAAGCTGTGGCTTTCAAGGTGCCTTGATGGCACCAACAGAGATTCTGGCGCGTCAGCATTTGGAAAGCGCACAAAAAATGCTGGAGCCGTTGGGTATTCATTGCGGCTTGCTGCTGGGCGGAATGCGTGCTTCGGAGCGCCGTCAAGCCTTGCAGGCGATTGAAAGCGGCGCTTGGCAGGTAGTCGTTGGTACGCACGCGTTATTGAGCGAAGGGGTCATATATCATCGCCTTGGTCTGGTCGTAACGGATGAACAGCATCGTTTCGGTGTTCGGCAGCGCAGTCTGTTACAGCAGAAGGGTGATGAAAACGGTGTACTTCCGCATGTGCTGGTGATGTCTGCAACACCCATTCCGCGCACACTGGCACTCATTTTATATGGTGATCTGGATATTTCCGTGGTGGACGAGCTTCCGCCGGGACGCACGCCTGTGAAGACGCGCATTGTGCCAGAAGAAAAGCGTGCGGGCATGTACGGCTTCCTGCGAGCAGAGGTTGCTGCCGGGCGACAGGCATATATTGTTTGTCCGCTGGTTGAGGATAGCGAGGCCTTGGCCGAGGTAAAGTCCGCTACGGCACATTATGAAGCGTTAATTTCTGGGCCGCTGAAGGGCTTGCGCGTGGGGCTGACCTATGGCAAGCAGAAGGCAGACGAAAAGGAGCGCACGCTGGCGGCGTTTACGCAAGGAGAACTGGATGTGCTTGTATCCACCACAGTCATTGAGGTTGGTGTGAATGTGCCGAATGCGACGGTTATGCTGATTGAAAATGCGGATCGTTACGGCTTGAGCCAGCTGCACCAGCTTCGTGGGCGCGTTGGTCGCGGAAGCGCAGAAAGCTGGTGCTTCCTCATGGCCGAACCCAATGAGCGTCTGCGCACGCTGACACAAACGAACGATGGCTTTGTGGTCGCGCAGAAGGATTTGGAGCTGCGAGGCCCCGGTGATTTGTTCGGCACACGCCAGCATGGAGAAGCTATGGCGGGCTTTTTGCTGGATGGCGACGTGCGGCTTCTGGAGGAGGCGGTGCGCTGCATGAAGGAACTGCGGGAAAATGCGGCCCATCAGGAGGAACGCGCACAGATTGAGGCACAGGCGGCAATCTTTTTCCATGACCGCCTGCGAGATGTAGCATTGAATTAAGGAAAGAAGAGGGGACAAGGAAACGCATGAGACGCTTGGCAAGGTTTCTCAAAAAGTATCGGTTTCAAGTGATTGCGGGGCCTATTTTCAAGCTGATTGAGGCAATCTTTGAACTGATTGTCCCGCTGGTCATGGCGGACATGATCGACGTGGGTGTGGCCAACCATGATGTGCATTACATTTGGCAACGTGGCGGTCTGCTGATCGTGCTGGGATTGGTGGGACTGGCTTCTTCGCTGACCTGCCAGACCTTTGCGAGCCGTGCCTCGCAGGGCGTTGGTACAGATTTGCGCAGGGAACTGTTTCACCATATCAATACGCTGTCCTATCGGGAGCTGGATCGTTTTGGCACACCCAGCCTGATTACGCGCATGACAGGCGACATTAACCAGATGCAGACGGCTGTAGCGATGCTGATTCGTCTGGTGGTGCGTGCGCCGTTCCTTGTCATCGGTGCAGTTGTGATGGCGATGCGGATTGACTTGCAGCTGTCGCTTGTTTTCTTGGCGATTGTGCCGCTGATGTCACTGGTGCTGTATCTGGTAATGAGCCGTTCGGTGCCCTTTTACAAGTTGATTCAACGTAAGTTGGACAGGGTTTCGCTGATTACCCGTGAGAATCTGTCCGGCGCTCGCGTGGTACGCGCTTTCCGCAAGCAGAATGATGAGCAGCACCGCTTCGATGAGGCCTGTACCGATTTGGCGGAAAATTCGATTCATATCGGCAAGCTGTCGGCGGTGCTGGCTCCTGTTTCCTTTGTTGTCATGAATGCTGGTATGATCGCTATTTTATGGTTTGGCGGTCAGCGGGTCAATGGCGGCAGCCTGACGCAGGGCGAGGTTGTGGCGTTTATCAACTATATGACCCAGATTTTGATTGCGCTTGTTGTAGTCGCCAATCTGGTCGTGACCTTCACCAAGGCGGCGGCTTCGGCAGCGCGTATCAATGAAATCTTTGACACCAAGCCCAGCATTACGGATGACGGCAACAGCGAAGTGAAGCCGGTTGACGGTGCTGCTAAGATCAGCTTCCGCGACGTTAATTTCCGCTACTATGAGGGTGCTGCGCTTGCACTAAAAAATATTTCCATGGAGATCCCGGCAGGCAGTCTCATTGGTGTTATTGGCGGTACAGGCAGCGGCAAGTCCACGCTGGTCAGCATGATCCCACGGTTGTACGACGTAAGTAGCGGCTCGGTGCTGCTGGATGGTACGGATGTGCGCAATTATCCGCTTACGCAACTGCATGAAAAGGTTGGTATGGTGCCGCAGGGCAATCAGTTGTTCTCCGGTACGGTTCGAGAAAATTTACAATGGCGCAAGCCTAATGCAAGCGATGCCGAGCTTTGGAAGGCCTTGACGGATGCACAAGCCGAATCGTTTGTGCGCAGTCTGCCAGAGGGACTGGACAGCAAGGTCGAGCAAGGCGGCAAGAATTTCTCCGGCGGTCAGCAGCAGCGTTTGACCATTGCGCGGGCGCTGGTGGGGGAGCCGGAAATTCTGATTCTAGACGATTGCTCCAGCGCTCTGGACTATGCCACGGACGCGGCGCTTCGGAAATCGCTGCGCCGCCGTGCGGAACACGCAACGGTGTTCATGGTGAGCCAGCGTGTCAGCACGGTTCGCGGATGTGACCGTATTCTGGTCATGGAGGACGGCGAGGTGGTAGGCAGCGGCACACATACCGAGCTGCTGGATACCTGCCCCACGTATCAGGAGATTTGCATGTCGCAGATGAACGCAGAGGAGGCGGGCGCATGAATACCAAGGATGTAATGAAGCGCCTGATGGCGTATGTAAAGCCCTATCGTATGCTGCTGGTCGGTGCGCTGCTTTGTGCGATCGTGTACGTAGTGATGTCGCTGCTTAGCCCTGTCTTGATTGGCCAGGCTGTTGACGGCATTATCGGGCCCGGTAACGTAGACTTTGCGCAGATCGGGCGTGTTGCGTTGGAGTTGGCTGTTGTCCTGCTGGCGGGCGGCTTCTTTCAATGGCTGATGACGCTGTTTACCAATAAGGTGTGCTACCGCACCGTAAAGGATCTGCGCACGCAAGTATTTTCCCGTATTCAGCATGTGCCGCTGAAGTTCATCGACCAAAACGCACACGGCAACATCATCAACCGTATTGTGAATGATGTGGACTCCGTCAGCGACGGTCTGCTCCAGGGATTCACGCAGCTCTTCACGGGTGTAATCACCATTCTGGGCACGCTGGGCTTTATGGTGTCCATTAACCCATGGATCGCACTAGTCGTTGTAGCGCTGACCCCTGTCAGCTTGATTATCGCCACATTGATTGCTCGCGGCACGCATAAAACCTTTATGAAACAGAGCCAAATTCAGGGCGAGCTGGGCGGGCATGTGGAGGAAATGCTGGGCGGGCAGAAAGTGGTTAAGCTTTTCGGTCACGAGCAAGCCAGCGAAGCAAAGCTGGATGAGATTAATCAGCGACTGTACACATGGGGCTATAAGGCGCAGATTTACCCCGCGTTCACCAATCCGCTGACCCGGTTCGTGAATGGTCTGGTATATGCAGCGGTGGGCGTAGCCGGTGCATTGACGGCGGTGCAGGGGAGACTGACCATCGGTCAACTGTCCTGCTTCCTCAGCTATGCCAATCAGTATACGAAGCCCTTTAATGAAGTGACCGGTATTATGGCACAGCTGCAAACGGCGATGGCTGCGGCACGGCGGTTGATTACGCTGATTGACGAACCCATGGAGCAGGAGCCCCAAAATCCCAAGCATCTTCCTGAAGGGAAAACGGCGATTGCTTTCCGTGATGTAAGCTTTCATTATTTGCCTGAGCGTCCGCTGATTGAGCATTTTAATCTGGACGTACAGCCCGGTCAGCGTATTGCGATTGTCGGCCCGACCGGCTGCGGCAAAACAACGCTAATCAATCTCCTGATGCGGTTCTATGATGTGGTGGACGGCAGCATTACCGTGGGCGGTGTGGACATTCGAAACGTGCCGCGGGATGAGCTGCGCGGACGCTTCGGCATGGTGCTTCAGGAGACGTGGCTGACGCAGGCGACGGTTGCGGAGAATATCGGCTATGGCAAGCCCGGCGCAACCCGGGAAGAGATTATCGCTGCTGCCAAGGCCGCACATGCGGACAGCTTCATTCGTCGCCTCCCTGAAGGCTACGATACTGTGATTACGGAAAACGGCGGCAATCTGTCGCAGGGACAGAAGCAGCTGCTGTGCATCGCACGCGTAATGCTGATGGATCCGCCCATGCTGATTCTGGACGAGGCTACCAGTAACATCGACACCATGACGGAGCTGCGTGTGCAGAAGGCCTTCGCCGCGATGGTGAAGGGTCGCACGAGCTTTGTGGTTGCGCACCGTCTATCTACCATCAAGGAATCTGACCGAATTCTGGTAATGAATCAGGGACATGTTGTAGAAACAGGCACGCACGAAGAACTGCTGGCAAAGGGCGGTTTCTATGCAAAGCTGTACCGTAGTCAGTTTGAAGCGCAGGAACAACAGGCTGTATAAGCAAAAAGGAGCGCACACGTGGGATGCAATTCCCACATGTGCGCTCCTTTTCTATGTGTCACTCTTCCGTAAGCCGCTCAAACTTGTATTCCAGCCGACTGTTTCCTAGGCTAATCCATTTGGTAATATAGTTTTCAAATACGTTAAGAGTATTTGCCCAAGCGGCATCGCTGCTGCTCTGATCCGCTGTAACGGCGGTGCGACGTGCGTTCTGCTCATCATCCAACAGCTGCTGGCGGCGTACATCTGTCAGCGTATACCAAGTGTCATTGATAACCGACTTCGAATAATCCGGTGTAATGCTGTCGGAAATCACCTCCGGCGCAGGAATGCGAAAGGTGATCGTATTGCCGCTGGCGGCAACCTGCACCTTGCTCAAATCAATCCCCACGCTGGCGTGGTAATCATAGGTGATTGCGACGGACTGCACCACGCCAATCAAAAAAGCGCTTGTTGAAGAGGTAATTACGCCCTGCTCATCCACCGTCATGGTTTCCAGCCGAGCAGAGGCACGCATTTCGCGTGCGAGCGTTGCAGATTCCGTGATGGCTGCACCACTCAAATCTGGCAGCCATTGCTGCGCCAGCCGGGAGGCGTAAGGTGCAAGAACAAACACTAAGACAATGACAACGGCTGTGCCGACTACTTTGGCCAGCCAGCACCCAAATCGTTTCATGCGGCGCCTCCTACCAGCGCTTGTACCCATACAAGCAGGGGAATCAGCGCATATTTCATAAGCAGCACGCCAAAGGCAAGAATGCCAAAGGCTGTGAAGAACATACCGAGCTTGGAGCGGCGACGGAGAGGCGGGCGCTGTGCGCGACGGTGATGCGGCGGCTCCTGCGGAGCGGGAGCCGGTCCCGGACGATGATTCGGTTCCATCAAAGCAGGACCTCCTTTCAGGATACGTCCCCTACATTATACGACATTTTTTGCAAATTGACCAGACCCTCCGCGAGTGAAAGCGCGAAGTATAAATTTACGATTGCTTCATAATCTAATGAAGAAAACCCTTGCATTTTTCAGAAAACAATGGTATTACTTTAAGAGAAACTCGATACCTCATTGAAATTCCAGAAAATGGAAGGTGCATCATGGATATTAACTGGTATCCGGGACACATGGCCAAAGCGAAGCGACAGCTTGCGCAGCAGCTCGGTCGTGTGGATCTGGTCATTGAAATTTGCGACGCACGTTTGCCTCATGCCAGCCGTAATCCCGACTTGGATCGGTTGATTGGCGGCAAGCAGCGCGTGCTGTTGCTGAATAAAGCTGATTTAGCCGACCCCAATGCCACGCAAGCGTGGCTTCGCTATTTCCGTCAGCAGGGCTTGACGGCGATGGCTTATGTTTCTATTGCCGGGAAGGTCAAGGAAGCGCTGCATTTGATTGATGAGGCTGCCCGTGAAGCGGTGGAGCGTGCCGCGGAAAAGGGCGTGAAAAAAACGGTTTGCGCCATGGTGGTAGGCGTACCCAATGTTGGCAAAAGCACGTTTATTAACCGACTGCATGGCGGAAATATAGCCAAAGTAGGAGATCGACCGGGTGTAACGCGCGCAAACCAATGGGTGAAAATTACGCCTTATCTGGAAATTATGGATACCCCCGGCTTGCTTTGGCCCCGGCTGGATAACAAGCGTGCGGCGGAACGGCTATGCTATATCGGCACCATTAAGGATGATGTGGTGGATGTCGGGATGCTGACCATTCATTTGTTGGAGGATATGCTGGAGGTGTGCCCGGATAAGGTCACGGAGCGTTTCAAGCTGAAGGACACATCTTTGCGAGGCATTGATCTGTTGGAGGGTGTTTGCCGAGGACGCGGCTTTCTGATGAAGGGCAATGTTTGTGACATTGATCGCGGCTGTATGGTCGTATTGGATGAATTCCGCAGCGGCAAGCTGGGACGACTTACGCTGGAAAGCCCTGCAACAGAAGCCCCGCAGCGCATCAAACTCAAAGGGGCGGCGGACGAGGCAAAGGAGGCCCCTCATGGCGAGGATTAACCGAAAAGAGCGTGCGGAAGAGCTTTTTGAGACCGATCGTCCGTTCATTGAGCAGGGCTTCGTGGTGGCTGGTATGGATGAAGTCGGCCGCGGGCCTTTGGCGGGGAATGTGGTCGTTGCTTGCGTGGTGATGCCCACAGAGCCTCTGCTGGAGTGGGTGGACGACAGCAAGAAGCTTTCGGAAAGCCGCCGCGAGAAGGTGTACGATGAGATTCTTTCTATTGCCCGTTATGTAGGGATCGGGCAGGTTTCTCCGGCAGAAATCGACGAGATCAATATCTTGGAGGCGACCCGAAAGGCCATGCGTAAGGCGGCGGCGCAGGTGCCCGCGGATGTGTTTCTCATAGATGCGGTTACGAAGCTTGGCTTGAACGGCACAGAGATTTCCATTATCAAGGGCGATGCTACCTCCTATGCGATTGCAGCGGCAAGCATTGTGGCCAAGGTGACACGGGATCGACAGATGATCGAACTGGACAGGCTGCATCCGGAATATGGCTTTGCTAAGCACAAGGGGTACGGAACACCTCAGCATATAGAGGCCCTGCGGAAGTATGGCCCGTTGCCAGAGCACCGCCGGACATTTTTGAAGAATCTGAAATGGTAACGATGACCGCTGATGAACTGGGGCGGCAAGGAGAAGCCGCTGCGGAAAATTATTTGCAAAAGCTGGGAATGCGGACGCTGGCTCGCCGCTATCGCGGAGCGGATGGCGAGCTTGATCTTGTTATGGAGGATGGCAACGTCGTTGTTTTTGTGGAGGTCAAACTCAGCGGAAAGGGAGGCAGGGGCTCCGGCCTATGCCGGGTCACGCCATCAAAGCAACGCCGCATGATCCATGCTGCTGCTTCCTTTTTGCTGGAAAGGGAATGGACGGAGCGTCCAGCTCGTTTTGATGTGGTGGAGATCACAACATCGGGACTCTATCATGTACCGTGCGCCTTTGAGGCAAGCGCATGGTAATGCGAATGACTGTATAGTACAGCGCATAGACGTCCCAGAATAAATGCGAGGTGTAAAGATGCGCAATCGAAGGCTCCTGACAGCTCTTTTATGCTGCTTGCTGCTGCTTCTTCCGTTGTCCTCTGTTGCAGAGGGAACCGAGGCAGGGGAGCTGATCTATAACGGCAGCTTTGAAATACTGGATGAAGACGGTATGCCGGACGGATGGTTTACAGATCAGTATAATCATCAGGAGGGCTATACGTCCTTTTCAGTTGCGTCTGATATAGCGGAGGATGGACAATACAGCGCGTGCATCAACAACATGGGCGATAATGACGCACGCTTTGCGCAGACGGTCGATGTAGAACCGGAATCGCTCTATTGCCTGTCTGGCTATATTCGTGCGCTCGACATTCCGGACAGTGGCTTAGGCGCGAATCTGTCTATCGAAGGTCTGTATGTATTCAGCGAAAGCGTTTACGATACCGACGGTGACTGGCAATATGTGGAGCTTTACGGCGAAACCGGCCCGGAACAAACGAGTGTAACGGTTTTCGCACGCTTGGGCGGTTACAGCGGAGAAAGCCGCGGGAAAGCTTGGTTCGATCAGGTTTCGCTCAAGCAGGTGCAGGAGGTTCCCGGCGATGCCGTTGCGTCGCTTTGGTACAGAGAGGATACACCCGTCATATCCGCAGATGATACAGAGGAGGATATAGAAGCGGATCCGGCATGGCCGCGGTTGCTGCTGTTCGCTGCTGTGTACGCTTTGTTGGCGCTTTTTGCTTGCGATAAGCTGATGCACCGCAATGAGAAGCTCTCTGATAACGAAGAGCACCATGCACCTGCGTTTCTGGTAATTGCGCTGATCCTTGCCGGGGTATCTCGCTTGGTAGTCGGCTGCATGGTCAGCGGCTATCAGGTGGATGTAAACTGCTTCCGGGCATGGTCGGCTACTATGGCGAACTATGGGCCGAGCGGCTTTTATACCGCCTCCCAGTTTTGCGATTATCCGCCGGCTTATCTCTATGTGCTGTGGCTGGATCAGGGGATCATTCGACTTCTGACAGGTTTGCCGTCAGAAGGCTTCCTGCATTGGTTTAGTGGGCTGGGACTCGGCAATTATACCGATGCTATTTCTATTCTGGTCATCAAACTGGTGCCTATTTGCTGTGATTTGATCGCTGCATGGCTGCTGTATTGTGTGGGACGGACGCTGATTGGTCGTAAGCCCGCAGCGCTGGTTGCTGCGCTAATGGCATTTAATCCTGCGTTCTTCCTGAATAGCGCCGCATGGTGCCAGATGGACAGCATACTCTGCTTGGGGCTGATGCTGGTCGCGCTGTATGCAATGCAGCGGAAATGGCAGGTCGTACTGCCGCTTTATGTGCTGTGCATTTTGTTAAAGCCTCAGGCACTTATGCTGGGTTTCCTTGGCTTATTAGCCATGGTGCTTTGCTGGATCAAGCACATAGAAGACCGTAAGCTTATGCTCAAGGGCCTCGGGCTTTCCGTAGTAATGGCGCTGGTTATTGTGCTGCCGTTCTCAATCGGCAACGGTCTTAGCTGGGACTGGCTGATTCAGCTGTACATCCAAACGCTGGGGTCTTATTCCTACGCCACGGTCAATATGGCGAATCTGTATTACCTGTTCAGCGCCAACTGGGTCGCTACGTCCCAATCTGCAGGCTGGGCACTTCCGCTGGTGTTTGGCGTGCTGTGCGCGATCTGGGCGGCTGTAACCTTCTGCCGTCAGCGCAAATGCAACATGCCTCTGTTCTGGCTGGAATCTTTGGTCACGGGATGCTTTGCCGTCTACTATTTCATCTTAACGCTGGTGCAGCCCTCTTATACATTGATCGGCGTACCGGCCATGACGCTGTGCATTCTGCTGACGTTAGGCATGTATCTGCGCGGTAACGACTTGAAGCATTTGCCGTTGGCGGGCGGTATCTTGTTTGTGCTGCTGTGCTGCTTTGGCCTGAAGATGCACGAGCGGTATCTGTTCCCGGCGCTGCTGCTGTTGGGATTGGCTTTTCTTCAGCGCCGAGATCGCCGTATTTTTGCCATACTGATGATTGGAAGCCTAACGATGTTCCTCAATGCGGGCATTGTGCTTGATAATTCCTTGCGGTTGGGTTCCAGCATGGGGCATTTGAACAATGATACGCGTTGGCTGAATCTGCTGATTTCCAGCGCGAATCTACTGAATGCGCTGCTGGCGCTGTGGACTGGGCAGCGCGTCATTGTGGAAGGACAGTCGGCTGATGATAGTCTGCGTCCGCTTCCGATCAAGGTACCCGTATTGAAGCAGGTACCGGGAAATGTGCTGAACATGCGCTATGACGCCAGCTTGCATTTCAACCGGTTGGATGCGCTGCTCATTGCAATGGTAACGCTGGCTTACGGCGCACTAGCACTGTGTAATCTGGGCAGCACCAAAGCGCCTCAGCAGCCGTGGAAATCCAGCGACGCAACGGAGCAGGTTGTGCTTGACCTCGGCGAACGCTATGAAGATTTCTACATGCTCTATTTCGCACAGGTCAGCTACAATGACTTCACCGTAGAGGTTAGCGACGATGGCATGGTGTGGTCCGAGAAATACTGGGCCGAAATGGCACAAGGAGATTGCTTTCGCTGGATGTACCTGACAACCTACACAACGGATGCAAACGGAAAGCGTACCTATAATCCCTATGGCACGCAGCAGCCGCTGTCAGGACGCTATGTGCGCATCACCGCACAGCAGATCGGCCTGATCCTCAATGAAGTTCTTTTCCGCACTGCGGATCAGTCGGTATTACCCGTGACAGTTGCAGGGCAGTATCACGCCAATACAGAGTCCACGCTATACAGCGATGCGGCGCACCTGATTGATGAACAGGACACCCTTGACGGTGAACCGAGCTGGTATAACGGCACCTATTTTGACGAAATCTATCACGCCCGCACCGGCTTTGAGTTGAAAAACGGTACGACCATTTACGAGTGGACTCATCCGCCGCTGGGGAAGGTGTTCATGTCATGGTGCATCTCCATCTTTGGCATGACGCCCTTCGGCTGGCGCTTTGCAGGCTGCATGGCGGGTATCCTGATGCTCCCGGCAATGTATCTGCTGGCTAAGCAGCTGACGAAGCGGTGCGATATGGCTTTCGTTGCTATGAGCCTGATGGCGTTGGATTGTATGCATTTGACGCAAACGCGCATTGCAACGATCGACAGCTTCCCGGTGCTGTTCATCATGCTGAGCTGCTTGTTCATGCTGCGATTCATGCAGCGGGGTATCATGAGCCCGATGAAGCATCTGGTGCCTGATTTGGCGTTGAGCGGTCTGTTCATCGCGTTGGGTATTGCCAGCAAGTGGATTTGTTTGTACGCAGGGGCAGGGTTGGCGGTGCTTTATTTCTGGACTTGCGCACGGCATCTGCGGCTGGCCGATCAGGCGAAGCTGCTGCTGGCTGACGGTTCGCATTTAAGCAAGCAGCAGCGGGCAGCATTGGAGAAGCGCAGCAAAGAAACGCTGACGCGATTGGTTTGGCTCTGCCTTTGGTGCGTATTGTTCTTTGTGATCGTGCCTGTGGTGGTGTATCTGCTGAGCTATATTCCGCAAATGGCGTGCTATGGCAAGCTGTCCTTCAGTGAATTTATTGAAAAGGTACTGAAGGTGCAGCAGGATATGTACAATTACCACAGCACGCCAGGCCTGGGCATGGATCATCCGTTCTATTCGCCGTGGTACGAGTGGCCGCTTATCAAGCGCCCCATGTACTATGCGTCGGATCGCTATGTTCCCGAGAACTACGGCTATGCGATCTTCTGCTTTGGCAATCCGGCTGTTTGGATTGTCGGCTTGATCGGTGTGATTCTCTGCGCGATTGGCTGGGCCGCACGGCATGTCTACCGTATAGAGGGGCAAGATGAGCTGCTGCATCTTCACAGCCGGAGCAGCTCTCAAACGCTGGCCTTTGTGCTGATCAGTCTGCTGGCGCAGTTGCTTCCTTGGGTATTGGTGCCGCGTGGAACTTATATTTACCACTACTTTGCCAGCGTTCCCTTCCTGATCTTGGGCGTGACGCTTGTGCTGTCGAAGGTGGCAAGCGGACGCACGGAAAAGGCAGGGCGTGTGCTGACGGTCTGCTATCTGCTTTTCGCTTTGGTCTGTTTCATTGGCTTCTATCCCTACGCCAGCGGCGTATTAACGCCGACTTGGTGGCTGGACTTCATGCGGAAATTCCTGCGAATTTACTACTAACTTTTTTCGGAGGTACGGAGGATGCTTGCACGTACCCTGGGTTACGGACTGAATGGTGTAAACGGGTTTGAGGTGAAGGTAGAGGTCTACCTATCTGGCGGCATGATGGCCATGGAAGTGGTCGGGTTGCCTGATGCATCGGTAAAGGAAAGCCGAGACCGTGTGCGGGCCGCAATCCAAAATTCTGGCTATTCCATGCCGGTGGGGCGGCTTACCGTCAATCTTGCCCCGGCAGACACCAAAAAGGAAGGCCCGGCGTTTGACCTTCCGATTGCGCTGGGTATTCTGATGGCCAGCAGACAATTAGATATGCTGGATTTGAGTCATGTACTGACGCTGGGCGAGCTTTCGCTGGATGGTTCGCTTCAGCCGGTGCGCGGTGCGTTGCCCATGGTCATCAGCGCCAGCGAGCATGGCGTGACCGACGTGATTTTGCCGGAGGGAAATGCGCGAGAGGTCAGCTGCATTCAGGGGATTCGTGTGCATCCCGCGAAGAACCTGAATATGGTGGTGAACCATCTAAAGGGTAGGGAACCCATTCCTGCGCAGGAGCAGCGCTCCTATGATGATTTTCTGGAAACGGCACAAATTGCCGTTGATATGAGTCAGGTGAAGGGCCAGACCGGTGCGCGAAGAGCCTTGGAGGTTGCCGCAGCAGGTGGTCATAATATGCTGATGATTGGCGTACCAGGCTCCGGAAAAACCATGCTGGCACGCTGTCTGCCGGGGATTCTGCCGCCCATGACCTTTGAAGAAGCACTCGAAACAACGCGTATTCATTCGATTGCAGGGCGAATGCAGCCGGGAAGCGGTTTGATGGTGCTGCGGCCGTTTTGTGCGCCGCATCATAGCGCGTCGGTAGCGTCGCTGATTGGCGGCGGCTCCAATGCGCGGCCGGGCGAGGTTTCGCTGGCGCATAACGGCGTACTGTTTCTGGATGAACTGCCTGAGTTTTCGCGTCCCGCATTGGAGGCGCTGCGCCAACCTTTGGAGGATGGCATCGTTTCCGTAACGCGAGTGCAGAATCAGGCGCAATATCAAGCCAGTTTTATGTTCATTGCCAGTATGAATCCCTGTCCCTGCGGTTATTATGGGAGCAAGACCAAGAAATGCCGTTGCTCTGCGCATGAAATACGGCGTTATCTGGATCGCGTCAGCGGGCCTTTGCTGGATCGAATCGATATTCAGATCGAGGTGGACGCAGTCCCTGTGCAGGAGATCAATCAAGCAGCGCCCGCTGAATCCTCCGCGCAGGTTCGCGAGCGAGTATCCAAAGCGCGGAAGCTTCAGCAGGAGCGCTATCGGCAGGAGGGAATTCATTGCAACGCACAGCTGGACGCACGGCTGTCGAAGAAGTATTGTGAACTGGATGCAGCCTCCACACAGCTGCTGCATCTTGCCGTAGAACGCATGGGAATGAGTATGCGCGCCTATGGGCGCGTCTTGAAGGTTGCCCGGACGCTGGCCGATCTGCGCGGTTCAGAAAAGATCGAATCACCCGACGTGGCCGAAGCTATCCAGTATCGCAGTCTCGATGGAAAATATTGGAGGTGAGCCCGGTTGCATTATTCTCGAGAGGATGCTTGCCGGGTATGGCTGTCTGTGGCTGAAATCAGCAGCAGTACTTTTGAACAGATGCTGGAAAATCTCGGTTCCGCAGAAGGCGTGTATGATGCTGTACAGCGTCATGGGGATAAGCCGCTGAAGAATTGCGGCCTTTCATCTCGTCAATGCGGCATTCTGCTGGAAGAGGCTGAGCGAAAGCGGATGCATGATCGGCTCGTTCTGCTGCAAAAAAACGAGATCGGCTTATTACAGCAGGAGGATGAACGTTTTCCGGAGCTCCTTCGTCAGTTGAACGACCCACCATGGATGCTCTATTGGCGGGGTGAGCTAAATTGTCTGCTGGGGCGGCATCTGGCCATTGTGGGCACGCGAAAAAGCTCTGACTACGGTGTGAATGTGACACGGCATATTGCGGAAGATTTGAGTCGAAGTGGCGTCTGCATCGTCAGCGGCATGGCTCCCGGCATTGATACTGCGGCGCATGACGGCTGCATGATGGGCACCTCGCCGACCATTGGTCTTGCCGGATGCGGGCTGGAACGTCCCAAACCGCTTGGACGCGAGGGTTTGGATCAAGACATTATAGAGCATGGGGGACTGGTACTGAGCGAGTATCCGCCGGGAGTCGGCGCATTGCCGTATCATTTTCCTACACGCAATCGTTTGATCAGCGGCCTGAGCGACGGGCTTCTGTTCATGGAGGGGCGCATACGCAGCGGAGGGATGATTACCGTTGGCTGTGCGCTGGATCAGGGAAAGGATGTTTTTGCTTTTCCCGGTTCCGCGGGCCAGGAAGGCTCGGAGGGCCCCTTGCAGATTATCCGTGAGGGCGCTACGCTGATTCGTGATGCAGCGGATATTCTGGCGGATATGGGCTGGGAAGACGCGGCTTCGGCGCCTAAGGTGATGGAATCGCTTCCACCGCTGGATCCCGATCAGCGTACGGTGCTGTCGCTTTTGACGGTGGAAGAGCTTTCCTTTGACCAATTAACCTTCAAAACCGGCTTAGACGCTTCAAAGCTGAATGCTGCGCTGACGCTGCTGGAGCTATCCGGACTCATTATGCAGAGTCCCGGCAGAATCTATCGTAAGGCATAAATATCGGAGGAGAAACATGGCTGCTAAACAGAAATTGATTATTGTGGAGTCGCCTGCCAAGGCGCGCACCATCAGTAAATATCTTGGCAAGGGCTATAAGGTCGAGGCATCTCAAGGACATGTGCGTGATCTGCCGAAATCACAGCTTGGCGTGGATGTGGAGAATGACTTTGAACTGAAGTATATCACCATCCGCGGACGCGGCGATATTCTGACACGCATTCGCAAGGAAGCTCGCACAGCTTCAGAAGTGTACCTCGCAACTGACCCGGACCGCGAAGGTGAAGCGATTTCTTGGCATCTTGGGCAAATTCTCGGCATGAATCTGGAAGAGCCCTGCCGAATTGAGTTCCACGAGGTAACGAAAAAGGCGATTCAGAACGCGATCAAGAACCCGCGCCCCATTGATATGGGCCGCGTAGACGCGCAGCAGGCGCGGCGTGTATTGGATCGGCTGGTGGGCTATAAGATCAGCCCGCTCTTGTGGGCCAAGGTGAAAAAGGGTCTGTCCGCCGGTCGTGTTCAAAGCGTTGCGACCCGCATGGTTGTGATGCGCGAGGAGGATATTGAGGCGTTCATCCCGGAGGAATACTGGGAGGTCATGGTCAAAGCCCAGCTGCATGGCGGACGCGGCCGGAAGCTGCACTTTACCGCAAAGCTGGCTACGCTGGATGGCGAAAAGGCCAACATTACCAATGCACAGGAGGCGCAGCGGGCCGTAGAGCGCATTCAGAAGGCACACTTTGCCGTTTATTCCGTGAAGCATGGCGAGAAGCGGAAGTCGCCTGCCGCACCGTTCACCACGTCAAGCCTACAACAGGAAGCCAGCCGCAAGCTGGGCTTTACAACGGCGCGTACCATGCAGGTCGTTCAGCAGCTGTATGAAGGCATTGACTTGGAGGGCGAGGGCACGCAAGGTATTGTGTCCTATATCCGTACCGACTCCGTGCGCATCAGCGATGAAGCCATGACCGCGTTGCGGGAATACATTCCGGAGCGCTTTGGACCGGAGTACCTTCCGGATGCGCCCATTGAGTATAAGGGCCGCAAGAATGCGCAGGACGCTCACGAGGCCATTCGTCCCACGGACGTGCATCGCACGCCCGATCAGATCAAGGCCAGCTTGACCAAGGAGCAGTATAACCTGTATAAGCTGATCTATAATCGTTTCCTCGCCAGCCAGATGATGCCCGCGTTGTACGAAACCATGACCATGGAGATTGCCGGAGATGGCATAGGTCTTCGTTTCTATGGCGAACACAAGAAGTTTCCGGGCTTCACCAGCGTCTATGAAGAAGGAACTGATGACGAACTTGTTTCTGCTGAGACGGTACTGCCTCAAATGAAAGAAGGCGATGCTGTGTTGGTGGACGATGTGGAGAGCGAGCAGCATTTTACACAGCCGCCGTCCCGCTATACCGAAGCCTCGCTGGTGCGTGCGTTGGAGGAAAAGGGGATTGGTCGCCCCTCTACCTATGCGCCGACTATTACAACCATTATTGCCCGCGGCTATGTCAGCCGTGAAAAGAAGCGGCTGTATCCCACAGAACTGGGTCGCATGGTCACATCCATGATGGAGGAATTCTTTGCACAGATCGTGGATACCGAGTTTACGGCCAAGATGGAGGATCAGCTGGACGAGGTGGAAGAGGGCAAAATGGGATGGAAGGACATCCTTCGCGCATTCTATCCGCCCTTCAAGCAAACACTGGACAAGGCCGAGCAGGAGATTGAAAAGGTCGAGGTCAAGGACGAACCCAGCGACGTGCAATGCGACAAGTGCGGTGCCATGATGGTCTATAAGATGGGTCGCTTTGGACGGTTCTTGGCTTGTCCGAATTTCCCGGAGTGCCGCAATACCAAGCCTATTATCACTTACATTGATGCGCCGTGCCCCAAGTGCGGCGGGCGACTGATGGAGAAGACGAGTAAGAAGAATCGCAAATTCTATGGTTGTGAGCATTATCCGGAATGCGACTTTGTCAGCTGGGAAAAGCCTGTAACGCAGAAGTGTCCGCAATGCGGAAGCTATATGATCGAGAAGCGGGGTCGCAAGGGCGAGGTTTGGCATTTGTGCGCAAATGAAACCTGCCGCTGCCGGGTAGAAGTTCCCAGCACGGAGGAGCAGGAGGAAGAATAATGGAGCAGGTAACGGTTCTGGGGGCAGGACTTGCCGGTAGTGAGGCGGCGTGGCAGCTTGCGAAACGCGGCATTCCTGTCCGATTGATAGAAATGCGTCCTGTGAAGTCCTCTCCGGCGCACCATACGCCATGGATGGCGGAACTGGTTTGCTCGAATTCGCTGCGGTCTGACCGGCTGACAAACGCAGTTGGCCTGCTGAAGGAGGAAATGCGGCTGCTGGATTCGCTGGTCATGCGTGCAGCAGATCAAGCACGCGTCCCTGCAGGCGGAGCGTTGGCTGTGGATCGTGAGCAATTTTCCGGCTTCATCACGAAAACGCTGGATGAGCATCCGCTGGTGACGGTTTGCCGGGAGGAAGCAGAGCACATTCCAGACGGCCCGACAATCGTTGCCACAGGCCCGCTGACCTCTGATGCGTTGGCGGAGGAAATTGCCGCTTTACCGGGGCTGGGAACGCTGAATTTCTATGATGCGGCCGCACCGATTGTTACGCTTGAATCCTTAAATATGGACAAAATTTTTCGGCAGTCGCGCTATGACCGTGGCGACGATTATCTGAATTGTCCCATGACAGAAGAAGAATACAATCACTTTGTAGATGAGCTTCTGGCGGCAGAGACTGCGCCGATTCACGGCTTTGAGGAAACAAAGGTTTTCGAAGGCTGTATGCCGGTAGAATCCATGGCGCGACGCGGCCGCATGGTGCTGGCCTTTGGACCTATGAAGCCTGTTGGCTTGAAGGATCCACGTACAGGCAAGGAAGCCTTTGCCGTTGTGCAGCTCCGTCAGGACAACGCGGAAGGAACGCTCTTCAACATTGTAGGCTTTCAAACACGCTTGAAATTTCCTGAGCAAAAGCGGGTATTCGGCTTAATCCCCGGATTGGAAAACGCGGCCTATGCACGGTATGGTGTGATGCATCGGAATACATTTCTGCAGTCACCGGGGTTCCTAAATGCCCACTTTGAAATGATTTCCCGTCCGCAATGCTATTTTGCGGGTCAGATGACCGGCGTAGAGGGCTATGTGGAGAGTGCGGCTAGCGGTTTGCTGGCTGGCATATCGTTGGCCAGCGATTTGCAGGGCAATGGAACGGTGGAGCTTCCGCGGCTGACGGCTATCGGCGCCATGGGGCATTATGTTGCAACACCGAACCGCGATTTTCAGCCCATGAATTGCTCCTTTGGACTGATCGATCCGCTGCCAGTTGATCGGGAGCATAAGAAAATCCGCAATAAGGCACAGCGCTATGAGGCAGTTTCTGCGCGATCGCTGGCTTATTTGAAGGATTGGAGCGCTGCACAGCAGGTTTAAGACAAAATTCACACCAAGTTGATAAAAGGATGCTAAACTAAGCATAGGCTGAACAGAAACAGCCTGTATGGACAGCGGCTTTTGTGCTAACTACTGCATAGAAGCTCAATGAAAAGAAGAGGGATGAAACCATGAGTATTTCATTTCGCGGGACGACCATTTGCGCGGTAAAGCGCAACGGTCATATTGCTATCGCCGGTGACGGTCAGGTAACGATGGGGGAGCATACAATCTTCAAGAGTACCGCTCGCAAGGTACGCCGTATTTATGGTGGACAGGTGGCGATTGGTTTTGCCGGTTCGGTTGCGGATGCGTTTACGCTGAGCGAAAAATTTGAGGAGAAGCTGACCCAATGCGGCGGCAATTTGGAGCGTGCGGCGGTTGCTGTGGCGCAGAGCTGGCACGGCGATCAGGCTATGCGGCAGCTGGACTCGCTGATGATTGTTGCCGATAAGGGAACAATGCTGATCCTAAGCGGCAATGGGGAAGTCATCGACCCGGATGAGGGCATTGCGGCCATCGGCTCCGGCGGCAATTATGCGCTGGCTGCAGCGCGTGCACTAATGCAGAATACCGACCTTTCTGCCCGCGAAATTGCTGAAAAAGCGCTGCATATTGCGGCGTCCATCTGTGTCTATACGAATGACAACGTGATTGTTGAAGAAGTGTAAGGAGGCCATTTTATGGGAGAGCTTACGCCCCGCGAGATTGTCAGGGAGCTTGATCGATATATTGTTGGTCAGGATGAAGCGAAGAAAAGCGTTGCCATTGCGCTGCGCAACCGCTATCGTCGTTCCAAGGTAGAAGAGTCCATGCGCGAGGAGATTAGTCCGAAGAATATTCTGATGATCGGTCCCACCGGCGTTGGTAAAACAGAGATTGCCCGTCGGCTGGCCAAGCTGGTAAATGCGCCCTTCATTAAGGTAGAAGCAACTAAGTTCACCGAGGTTGGTTATGTTGGTCGTGATGTAGAGAGCATTGTACGCGATTTGGTGGAAAATGCTATTCGCATGGTCAAGGAAGAGCATGAGAAGCGCGTACAGCCTCGTGCCCGCGTGCTGGCCGAAGATCGTCTGGTAACGCTGCTAGTGCACCCGCCGAAGAAGGCCGCCGGGAATCCGCTGGACTTTCTGCTGGGGAAACAGAAGGAACAGGAGCCTAATCAAGAAGAACAAGAAAAGCTTTCCGGCAAGCGTGAAGAGATTCGTCAGCAGCTGATGCGCGGCGAGCTGGAAGAGCGCGAGCTGGAGGTTGAGGTCACGGAAGAAGCTCCCACGCTGGAGGTTGGCGGAAATTCCATCAGCTTGGGCGACATGATGGGCGGGATGATGCCCAAGAAGACAAAGCTGCGGCATGTAAAGGTCAAAGAAGCCCGCAAGATTCTGGAACAGGAAGAAGCTGAAAAGCTGATCGACAGCGATGCGGTGCAGGAAGAAGCCATTGCCCGTGCGGAACAAAATGGCATCGTTTTCATTGACGAGATCGACAAGATTGCCGAGCATCGTGGAAACGGCGGCCCGGATGTCAGCCGCGAAGGTGTCCAGCGGGATATTCTGCCCATTGTGGAAGGCAGCACAGTAAATACGAAGTATGGCCCCGTTAAGACAGACTACATGCTGTTTATTGCGGCGGGTGCGTTCCATGTATCCAAGGTAAGCGACCTGATTCCTGAGCTTCAGGGTCGCTTCCCGGTGCATGTACAGCTGAAGAGTCTGACAAAGGAGGATTTCTCCCGCATTCTGACGCAGCCTGACAATGCACTGACCCGGCAGTATAAAGCACTGCTGGCTGTCGATAAGGTGATGCTGACCTTTGAAGACAGCGCGATTGACGCTATCGCCGAAGCGGCGTGGAATGCCAACGAAACCAGCGAAGACATCGGCGCACGTCGGCTTCATGCGGTTTTTGAACAGTTGTTGGAGGATGTTTCCTTTAATGCGGGGGATGAGAATATGCCGCCTTTTGAACTGAAAATCAACGGCGATTATGTTCGTGAGCATCTCAGCGGCGATAATAAACCGGCGGATATGCGGCGGTATATCCTGTAAAGGTAAATAAGCAAGCGGTGAGGGAATCGCCGTGCAAAGTTTTTCCCTCATCGCTGTTTTTATTTATGCTGTTTCAAATTGCAGCTTATCTAATATGGTGCTATAATAATGTTCAGCAACAAGGGAGGCGAAGACTGTGAAAGAGCCAAAAATGTGCGTACTCTATGATGATCGCATTTGTAACGGCTGCGGCGAGTGTGACCGCTGTGATCTTGATCCGAATAAAATCTGCGATAACTGCATGAAGTGCGTCAATGGGGATGCAACCTATCGCGCCATTGCGATTGACCGCATTGAGCTGGAGCAGGAATTCGAGCGTGAACAGACTGAAAAACATTAAAAATCGCTCAGCAGACTGATAGATTTCAGTCTGCTGAGCGATTCTCTGTTTAGGGCTGTTCTTCGGTGGAAAAGACCTCCTGTGAATCGGCATTTCCTTCCGCAGTAGGCAAATGTACATGCTCTGCGGCCATCCGCCTACGGGAATCTGTCATGTCGGCATAGTGCTTTCGCGTTGTATCCACGGACGTATGGCCTAACACATCGGCCACCAGATAAATATCTCCAGTTGCGTGATAAAGATTTGTGCCAAAAGTACTGCGCAGTTTATGCGGACTGATGCGCGGCTTCAGCGGTGCTGCATAAGCAGCGTACTTTTTGACAAGCTTCTGGATAGAACGCTGATTCATGCGCTTGCGCTGCAAGCTGAGGAAAAGGGCATTCTCGTGGCCGGGAAGCGCATCGATGTGCTCCCGTTGCACCAAGTAGGCCTGAAGCGCGTCTGCTACTTCCTGTGGGAAATAAAGCACGACCTGATTGCCACCCTTTCGCGTAACCAGAAAAGCGTTTTGTGAAAAATCAATATCCTCTATATTGAGTCCTACACATTCCGAAACACGAATACCTGTGCCCAGAAAAAGCGACAGCATCGCATAGTCACGAGCGGCCGTCAGTTTATGAAACTTAGCCTGTCCCTTAGTCATGTTTTCGCCGGTTTGGGAAAGCTCCAGCATTTTCTGCAATTCATCCGCATTCAGGCGCAGAATCGGCTTCTCATGAATCTTAGGGAGCTCTACCAGTTGGCTCACATTAGCTGACAGCCGTTTGCTGCGGAACATATAATCAAAGTATGAGCGTAAAGAACACAGCTTGCGCTTGACAGCCAGCTCATGATTGACAATCGGCTTGCAGGGAATGGCCTCGGTATCATCTGCCGTAGGGGGATGCTTATAATAAAGCGTTAGAAACTCAGCATAGTCTTCAAGATCCTTTTGCGAGATCCGTTCGATGTCCGCGTCCGTAAACTGCGCGACAGGTTTGTCCGCAAAAGCGACACGTTCTTCAGCCAGATAGTGAAAAAATGTGCACAAATCAAGCGCATAAGCCAGCCGTGTGAATGTACTCGTTGTCATGGCAATGCCGCGCAAAAAATCTGAACAGGATGCGGGTAATTCATGCGTGATCTGGCGAATTTGAGCAATACGCCGTTCATCTACGGCAGTTCGGTAGCTAGGTGCAGCCATAGGTGCCTCCTCAGGTATTTTCAAATCAAACTATTCGTGAAACTATGGTTTAGCGAATAGTTAAAGATTTCTAAAGGAAGAGGAGAATTTCTTCTCCCCTTCCCCTTGCAGTCATTCCTTCATTTCATGGGGCGTGTTAATGCGCCGGAACTCATCAATTGCGGCCCGCGCCAACTCATCACATCGGTTATTTTCGGGATGATCGCTGTGACCCTTGACCTTGTAAAACTGTACGTTATGTTTTTTTGTAAGCGTAATCAGCAACCACCAAAGATCTTGATTCTCGACCGGCTGACCTGCGGCATTCTTCCAGCCGCGCTTTTTCCAGCCGTCGATCCAATGATCCTGAAACGCCTGTACCAGATAATTAGAATCGGAATAGAGCTTCACATCGCAGGGCTCCTTTAGAGCTCCCAATGCACTAATTGCCGCGAACAACTCCATGCGATTATTGGTTGTCCCTGCCATGTAGCCGTTCATTTCCTTGCGGTGCGCACCGAAAACCAGAATGGCTCCCCAACCGCCCGGTCCCGGATTACCGGAACAAGCTCCATCCGTATAAATCTGCACCTGCTTACGCGGTGCAGTAGGCGTAGCATTTTCCATAAGATTTCTCCTTACTTTGCCATCTGGCGCGATTTTTCTGCACAGACCGCCATGGCTTCCATAACGGCGCTGCGAAAACCGCTCTTTTCCAGACTGGCAACGGCTTCAATGGTTGTCCCTGCCGGGGAGCATACGGCATCTTTAAGCATCCCCGGATGCTCTCCTGTTTCCAGCAGCATCTTTGCAGCGCCGACCATGGATTGCGCTGCCATCTCATAGGCGGTCTTCCGCGGCAAGCCCTCGCGCACAGCCGCATCCCCCATGGCTTCCAGCATCATATATAAATAAGCGGGGCTGCTTCCGCTGACTGCAATAACACCGTCAAACAGCTTTTCCGGGACAACTGCAACACGTCCCACAGCAGAAAAAAGCTGCATAACAAAATCAAAGTGGGGCTTTGAAAAAGTATGCTCCTCGCATATAGCAGTCATGCCCTCTCCCACCTTCACCGGCGTGTTCGGCATGGCACGCAGGAGTTCGATTCTCAACTCTGCCATTTCAGCTTGCAGCATTTGCATCGTCCAGCCTGCGGCTATGGAGAGCACAGCCTTTCCGCGCAGCTCATCATGGATATCCGTAAGTACCTCATGAAGATATTGCGGCTTGACAGCCAATAAAACAATTTCACTCTCGCGGGCAACCTGACGATTGTCCAGCGTACACGTCAAGTCGCTATGCATCGCTGTCAAAGCATCCAGTGTCTTCTTTGTCTTAGCACTTACGATAATTTCCGATTCTTTCAATATGCCATGGTACAGCGCTCCGGAAAGAATCGCTCTCCCCATATTGCCTGCGCCAATAAAACCAAGGCGTTTCATTGTCATTACTCCCCTTTCTGTTTCGCGCTTCATTATATCATGAAAAAACACGAATGGGAAGTTTCTGAATAAAAGAAAATCGCCCTTGACTCTCAAGGGCGTACATCATGTCGAAGTGGCGGGATTCGAACCCGCGACCTTTTGGTCCCGAACCAAACGCGCTACCAAACTGCGCTACACCTCGAAAATGGAGCCAATAATGGGACTCGAACCCATGACCTGCTGATTACGAATCAGCCGCTCTACCAACTGAGCTATATTGGCAAAGGCCACGCGTGGCAGTATAACAAATAAAGAGCGTTTTGTCTAGGGGTATTTCAAAATTTTTTAAAACTTTTTTTGCGTCTGCAAGATTTCATTTCACCCTTGACAAGCTGCCCTCAGACCTTATACAATAATCTTTAGTGTTTCTATACCTATTTACCAAGGGAAAAGGAGCGTTATCATGGCAGCAAAGTACGTTTTCGTCACCGGCGGTGTGGTTTCCTCTCTGGGCAAGGGCATTACGGCGGCCTCTTTAGGGCGGCTTCTGAAGGCACGCGGCTATAAGGTCTCAATGCAGAAGTGCGATCCTTATTATAATGTGGATCCTGGTCTGCTGAGCCCGCTTCAGCATGGAGAGGCCTTCATTACGGACGATGGCGTGGCTGCCGACTTGGATCTGGGCCACTATGAGCGCTTTACGGATGAAAATCTGCGCGGTGAAGCCAGCGTAACGACCGGCAAGGTGCATAAGAGCATCATGGAGCGTGAGCTTCGCGGCGAGTACAAGGGCGGCACCGTGCAGGTCATTCCCCATGTGACGAATGAGATTAAGGATCGTATTCAGAAGGCCGCCGCCAATAGTGGTGCGGATATTGCAATCATCGAAATCGGCGGCACCGTGGGCGATATGGAATCCGCGCCCTACTTGGAAGCCATTCGTCAGCTCAAGTGGGAGGTTGGCGCGCACAACACCTGCTTCATTCATGTAACCCTGCTCCCCTATATTTCCGTAGCCGGTGAAATGAAGACCAAGCCCACCCAGCACAGCGTGAAGGCTTTGCGTTCCATCGGTATTCAGCCGGATGTGATCGTCTGCCGTACTGAAGTGCCGATCACTACCGAGGCCAAGGACAAGATTGCGCTGTTCTGCAATGTGAAAACGGGTAATGTTGTCCAAAATGCTGATGCGCCTACGCTATACGAGGTTCCACTGATGCTGGAAAAAGAAGGCTTGGCGGATATTGTTTGCCGTGAGCTGGAGCTCCAGCCCGCGCAGGTCGATCTGGAGGACTGGAAGGAGCTGGCACAGCGCTATCTGACGCCCACACGCACCGTGAAGATCGCGCTGGTAGGCAAATATGTAGCGCTGCATGACGCTTATCTTTCGGTTGCCGAGGCGCTGACCCATGCGGCAATCGCACACCATGTAGAGGTAAAGCTTTCTTGGCTGAACAGCGAAGAGATTTCCATGGATAACGCGGAAGGCCAGCTTCAGGGCTATGATGGAATCATCGCTCCCGGCGGATACGGCGATCGCGGCGCAGAGGGCATCGTGGCGGCAGCCTCTTATGCTCGTGCACACCATATCCCCTTCTTTGCGATCGGCTACGGTATGCAGTTGAGCGTTGTGGCAGCCGTTCGTAATCTGCTCAACATCAAGGACGCAAATTCTACGGAGGTCGACCCGCTGACTGCGCATCCTGTGGTGCGTATTCCCGAAGAGCGTATTACCGTTAATGACAGCCGCCGTGCTGCACGCATGGGGCGTCAGGAAATTGAACTGAGCGATGGTATAGTAAAGGCAATTTACGGGAAGGACGTTATCGCCGAACGCCACGGCAACCGTTATGAGGTGGACGCTTCGGTCGTTGCTCCGTTGGCAGAGAAAGGCTTTGTATTCAGCGGCGTGAGCGTGGAAGATCACTTCCCCGAGGTTTTTGAAATGAAGGATCATCCTTTCTACGTAGGTACGATCTATCATCCCGAATTTATTTCCCGTCCGAACAAGCCTCATCCGCTGTTTGTAGCCTTCCTGCGTGCAGCGCTGCAATAATCCGTCTAAATTGTGATGCTTCCCCGTGTGGCGATATGCTGCACGGGGGATACTATTTTGCGCATAGGCAATTCCACGGAGTGAATTGTGCCGTGCGGCGCTTGTGTTCCCGGTAATTTCGTCGTATAATGAACCGTATTCTTATGAATAATATGAAATTTCAGCAGGAAGGGACGGCATCCATTTGTCGAAAACGCAAAAATCTCTTGTGGGCGGCATGACCGTACTGGGTATCACCGGCATTATCTGTAAGCTGGTCGGTGTGCTGTTCAGCATTCCGTTGACATGGCTGATCGGTGCCGAGGGTATGGCTCTGTTTCAGCTGGTTTTTCCAACCTATAATCTGCTGCTGACGGTCTCGTCAGCCGGTTTGCCTGTCGCCATCTCGCGCATGGTGTCTCATTGTTTGGCAAAGGATGATCCGCACAATGCAAAGCGCGTTTTCCGCATTGCGCTGTGGATGCTGACGGTGCTGGGACTCATCTGCACGATCCTGATGCTTGTCGGGAATCAGTTTTTGGCGACTCGCGTCGGTGAACCGCAGGCCGCTCCGGGCTATATTGCTATTGCACCCTGTCTGGTCATGGTTTGTGCATTGTCCGCGTTCCGCGGCTTTATGCAAGGCCAGCAGAATATGGTGCCTACGGCTACTTCGCAGTTGATCGAGCAGGTAGGAAAGGTCTTTATCTCCCTGCCACTGGCCTATATTGGCTCCCAACGCGGGATGGCCTATGGCGCTGCGGGAGCCTTGCTTGGCATTACGGTTGTCGAAGCCTTGGCGCTACTGTACATGATTATCCTCTATCTGCGCCGCCGCAACAATTTCGAGCAGATTCCACAGGATGATGCGGCGGAAATTTACAGTGGGAAGACCCTCGCAAGCCGCTTGATTCGTATTGCCATCCCGATTACGATCAGCGCGTGCATCGTCCCGCTGGCGCAGTTTGTGGACTCCACCATGCTACTTAATCGAATGATTGCCTCCGGTCTTACGCGTGAGGAAGCGTTGCCTCTTTACGGCTTGTTTTCCGGACTCGTTATTCGCCTCATCAACATCCCCACCGGGCTTGCGTTAGCAGTAGCTATGAGTTTGGTTCCGGCCATTTCTGCTGCCAAAGCCATCAATGATAATAACGTAATCGCACGTCAGAGCGACATCGGTCTCCGCTTTGCCTTCCTGATTGGTTTCCCCTGCTCCATTGGCATGAGCTTGTTGGCCAAACCGATCATGGCTTTCTTCTATGCAGAAACGCTGACGGCAGAGCATTTACAGGTTGCCAGCGAGCTCCTGACGGTATCTAGTCTGACGGTGCTGCTCTTCACCGTTGTACAGGCTACCAGCAGCATTCTGCAAGGGCTGCACAAACAGCGCATTCCCATGTATACTATGATTGCGGGCGTAAGCTGCAAAATCTTGTTGAATTACATTCTGGTAGGTATTCCCGGCTTCCATATTCATGGCGGCCCTGTTGCATCGCTCGTCTGCTACTCGATAGCTATGCTGCCGAATCTATACTTTGTCCTGAAGTACGGACATGTGAAGTTTAATTGGATGGGCTGGGTCGTGCGCCCCGGCGCAGCGACAGCTGCCATGGGACTGGTTGTTTTCCTTTTGCGGGAGCTGCTGCCGCTGAATCGTCTAACTACGCTGGTAGAGATCGCCCTAGGCGTAGCAGTTTATATCGGCGTTGCGCTGCTGGTCAAGGCTGTGACTCCAGAGGACTTCCGCTCCTTTCGCTGCGGCAAGGCAAAACGTCCCTCACATTCCTAAGGAGGCTGAACGGATATGCATACGATCTATGTGGTGTCATTGGGACCGGGCGCTCCCGAGCTGCTGACGCTTGCCGCAGATAAACAGCTGCACCATGCGAAAAAGCTGGTCTTGCGTACCGCACGTCACGGCTGCGTGCCCTATTTGCAGTCGGAAGGCATTACCTTTACCGATTTCGATACGCTTTATGACACCTTTGAGGATTTTGATAGCCTGAACGATGCGATTGCAGCACAGTTGTGGCAAATGGCAGAGACTACCCCCCTCACCTATGCTGTGATGGACGCGACCTGCGATGCTTCCGTAGCACGTCTGATGCAAACAGCGCCGGAAAATGCAGCAGTCACAGTTGTTCCCGGCATCTCCGCCGCGCAAGCCTGTCTGGCGGCGCTTCCGGCCTCGCTGCACAATGAGCGCGAAGGCATTCGCACGCTTCCCGCGTTAGCCTTGCAAAAATCAGTTTATGATCCGCGAATGCCTATGCTGATTACGGAGATCGACAAAGCGGAGCTTGCCGGCGACGTGAAGCTTTGGCTGTCTGAGTTGTACCCTGAGGAAATGAAAATCGCATTCTTCGCCCCTTCTGAAAAATTTCCGCGCAAGGTGCAGCTGATTCCACTTTATGAAATGGATCGGCAGAAGAAGTTCGATCATACCTGCTGCATATATGTGCCCGCTGTTCCTTTGAAGGAACGAGAACGCTTCTGTTTTGCTGACCTTGAGGAAATCATGAAGCTTCTGCGCAGTCCCGAGGGCTGTCCTTGGGATCGGGAGCAGACACACGAGTCTCTGCGCACCTATCTGATTGAGGAAGCCTACGAAGCGGTGGATGCCATTGACGGCGGCGACGATGATCGTATTGCTGATGAATTGGGCGATGTACTCCTACAAGTTGTCTTCCACGGCTGCATTGCGGCAGAGCACGGCGCCTTTACGGATTTGGATATTACTACGGCCATTTGCAGCAAGATGATTCGGCGGCATCCGCATATTTTTAACGATACCGTCCACCATAATGCAGAAGAAGTTTCTGATAACTGGGAGCAGTTGAAAAAGGCGGAAAAGCTTCTTGATTCGCTCTCAGCAGCCATGCATGACGTTGCTCCCGGTCTGCCCGCGCTCATGCGTGCCGCAAAAGTACAGAGCAAGGCCAAGCAGGTTGGCTTCGATTGGGATGATCCCGTTGCAGCATTGCCAAAGGTCACAGAAGAAGCCAATGAAGTACTGGAGGAATTGCAGAACAAACGTGATCCCGGCGAGGAGCTGGGAGACCTGCTGTTTTCCTGCGTGACCGTTGTGCGCCTATGCGGAAAGCAGCCTGAGCTGCTGCTGCGAGCGGCAACGGAGAAGTTTATCCGACGGTTTGAGGCCATGGAAAATTGTATCAAAAAAGACGGAAAATCGTTGGAAGGCTTGACTTTACACGAAATGGATGTATACTGGGAGAGGGTCAAAGCGTTATCCGGACGTAGCTGACCCGAGCGGCCTTTTTATGGGACGTTCGTTTGGTAAGCCTTTATCAAGCCATTATGGCACGTAAACACAATAAGGAGGAGTTTCCTATGAACAAGACTGAACTGACTGCCGCCCTGGCCGAGAAGACCGGCTCCAACAAGAAGGATGCTGAAAAGGCCATCAATGCGTTTGTAGATGTCGTGACTGAGGCGCTGGCCAACGGTGAAAAGATTCAGATCGTCGGCTTCGGTTCCTTCGAGGTAAAGACCCGCGAAGCTCGCACTGCACGCAATCCCCGCACCGGTGAGGAAATCAAGATCGAAGCCTCCAAGGCGCCCGTCTTTAAGGCTGGCAAGGCGCTGAAGGACAGCGTCAACAAGTAAGCTTAACTGGGAACGCTTGCCCGCGGGAAAATTCTCCTGCGGGCTTTTTTCATAAAAGGAGACGCGTTATGCGACTGGATAAATATTTGAAAGTATCCCGTATTATTAAGCGGCGGACGGTAGCTAACGAGGCCTGCTCCGGCGGCCGCGTTACCTTAAACGGTAAGGTCGCTAAGCCCGGAGCCGAAGTAAAGGTTGGCGACGAAATGACAATTCGTTTTGGCGACCGCTATGGCCGTTATGAAATTCTCTCCATCACCGAACACGTCCGCAAGGAAGGGGCCGCAGAGATGTACCGCATTCTCTCGGAGGATGACGGCGTAGCGCAGGAGCGCAATTAAGGAGGAACAGCGTATGGCTTGGTATACGATCATGCTGGCAGGCGGAAGCGGAAGTCGTATGGGTGCGGACTGCAATAAGGTGTTTTTGCCCTTGGCAGGAGAGCCTATGCTGTGCCGTTCTATTTGCGCCTTTCGTGGATTGGTAAAGGGCATTGTGCTGGTCGCACAGCCAGAAGAAATTACGGTTTGTAAAACGCTTATGACTTCCGTTGGCCTGTCTGATACCGTCTGCGCCTATGTTCCCGGCGGTTCAGATCGTCAGGGCTCCGTGCATAATGGATTGGCGGCATTGCCCGCTGATTGCGATAAAGTATTGGTTCATGACGCTGCCCGTGCGCTGGTAACGCCTGAGGTCATTCTTCGGGCCATGAACAGCGTTGATCGTTATGGCACGGGTGTTGCAGCTATCAGGGTCGTGGACACCATCAAGCTGGTCGATACGCAGGAATGCGTTGCCGAAACGCCGGATCGCGGCTGTCTCCGTGCTGTTCAAACGCCACAAGGTTTCACGGTTGAGCTTCTGCGCAAAGCTCATCAGCAAGCAGAGGCTGAAGGGTTTCGTGGAACAGACGATGCTTCCCTTGTCGAGCGTATGGGCGTGCCGGTGCATTTGACAGCAGGCAGTGAAGAGAATTTCAAGCTCACCACACCGCAGGATATGATTCGGGCTGAAGCGCTTCTCAAGACTCCACAGCCGCCGCCATTGCCCACGCTGCGTGTCGGACAAGGATATGACGTGCATCGGCTGGTAACAGGACGCAAGCTGATTCTTTGCGGCGTAGAGGTTCCGCACACGCTGGGACTTTTGGGTCACAGCGATGCTGATGTGGCGCTGCACGCGCTGATGGACGCCATGCTGGGAGCCATGGCACTGGGCGACATTGGCAAGCATTTTCCGGATACGGATGCGGCCTATGCCGGAGCAGACAGCATGAAGCTGTTGGAGCATGTCGTGGCGCTGCTGCACGCACATCATGCGCGAGTTACAAACGCTGATGTGACCATCGTTGCACAAAAACCTAAGCTGCTTCCCTATATTTCACAAATGCGAAGCAATGTAGCATGTGTTCTGGGACTGGATGAAGCGCGTGTTAATATCAAGGTCACAACAACAGAAAAGCTTGGCTTTGAAGGTGCTCAGGAGGGAATTAGTGCACAAGCCGTGTGCATGGTGCAGGAATATTAAGGCAATACCGCACAATTCGTTGGCAGCGTAGGCGATGCCTTTTCCGCCATCTGCTGCTTGCAGATTTTTCGATTTACCTCCAGTAAACCTTCAAAATCTGCCATTGCATCTGACGAAAAATTCATTCGCCTCCGCACCAACTCATTTGTGCGGTATTGCCTTAACTACAAGCTTGAACCATCTTTCCAACGCAAACTGCGGTCTGCCGGATGGCAGATCGCGGTTTGCGTTGATGCACCTGTTTAGGCAAAAGTCATTCGTTATGCTTGTCATCATCCGGCTTTTTCCCAATCAGGCCGCCTGTCATTTGGTTTATGCTGCGTCCTGCCTGATGCAGCATTCCCTTCCCTGAGCCCGTTGCCACAAAACCATATACCAGCAAACCAACAACAAGGATTCCTGCTGCCCATAATATTCCCGTTCCTGCACCATGATTGCTTTGCGCAGCGGCTTCCGTACTTCCTGGCTTCTGACCGCTGACATCCGATGCTCCCGCAGAACCAACTACGCCGCCGTAAATCGCCCGCGACAGGGTGTCTGCCAGCATCGGCATAGATGCCAGCACACGCTCCTTGGAGAGCGTATAGGTGCCGCATTCAAGCAATAAAGCCCGCGGCGAAAGATCCTGATTGTATGCGCCCTTCCCCAGATAAATGTCCTTAATGAGCCCCGGATAGACCTTGTCGCCCACCGCCTTTACGGTGGCGGCAAATTTTTTATTGCTTTCAGCGTTCTGGTTTCCACGGCCCACCAGAATACGAATCTTACTGGCCTTTTTACTTCCAATCATTACCGCATACTCATCCGAATTTTTGATGCCGTCACGGTGAATGTCAAAGATCGCATCAGGCCCCTGCTTCAACAGTTGAACAGCGGTTTGCCGACTGCGGCGGTATGCGCCCGCATCATGCGGATGATGCAGCGCATCCGATACAACCGTCACCGCGCCGTCTTCCTCTAATTCATCTGCCAGCGCCTGTGCTACCTCATAAATGGAACCTCTCTTATCATTGCTGTAAACGCCGTCGGAGGGCTCATAGCTTTCATCGGAATGGGTACAGTAGAACGCCAGTAAGCGGTTATCTCCCAGCGCACTGACGGGCATTGCAGTCTCTGCATTCAGCCAAGATATATCCGGCAAAGCGAATGCCCCTAGATGCCGAGCAATCGCTTTGCCTTGCTCCACAGCAATAACTTCGTATTCCTGATTATCCCCCGAAATATAGCGATCCCCTGCTTCAGGCTGTACGCCGAGGGAGGTCAGCACAGTACCTTCCTCTGTGACCAACTGCCATTCGTCTTCTTCTGCGTCTGCGGGAATCGCCGCAAACAGCAGACTGCACAAAAGCGCGACTGCAAATATTCTTTTCAACGGACACGTCTCCTCTCCGGTGCAGGCGATTCTTGCGCTGTTTTTCCACGATGGATGCGCTCCATGATTTCTCCAACCAATTCTGCCAGCAGTACCGCAAGGATGCCGCTGATGACAACGCTATCCGCCAAGCCCGCGCCGCCCAGCACTAATTGCTGCTGTGTGCCGCGGATCCATACCACAAACGCATTTGCAATATCCGCCAGCATAACGCCGAGCACACCGCAAATGAATGCGGCTCGACGGCTTCGCCCCAACAAATAGGCAATGATGCCACCGCTCAAGCCATAAAGGATGTTCGGCTCTATCCACATCTGTTCCGGCTCATCCGGCAAAAAGACAGAAAGCGCGTAAACGGCAGCGCCGGTAAGCACTGCACCAATCAAGGAACGTAGAACCTCCTTTTTCGTCCCGGCGCTGACAAGCAGATAGATACAAACGCCTAACGGAATCAGCGCACCGCCCAAGCTCAGCGAAACCATACCTAGCGTGATATTGGGCAGCAGTGTTCCCACAAACATGAGGGAAACCAGCAGCAGCGCCTGACGATCGGTCAAGCGCATTCGGTCCAGCACGCGCTGCGCGATCCCGAAAAATACAAGCACGGCTGTGGTAGTCAAAATTAACATTCCGGCTGACATTTTGAGCCTCCTGTGTTCGTTTTCTTTCTCATTCTGCCCAGCCTCCAGCATCTCATGCATCCAGCGACCCGAACACAATTGCTTTTTGCAAGTGAATTTGTAGAAAATAATGTGTGTTTTTTCCATATTTTGCATGAAATGCGTTGCCTGTATTCTGAAAGGCTTGACGAGCCTGTAAAAAATTGATAGAATAAATCAATCCAATTATCCTGTCTCCCCCGTTTATTTGGAATATTTCATTGGTTGGAGGGTCTCTATGGACATTTATCGTGAGTTGATTTTCTCCTACCTTGAGGAAGACAACACGCAGCGCGTGTATTTCCGAGTCAAGCCTCTGCTGGCCGCATCCGGCGACGTTCAGGAAAAAGCCCGTGCCGCATGGCCGGACGAGGGTGCGCTTCGTATTGTTCCAGATCGCGCAGAACAGTACCACTTTAAGGAGCGTATGCGCACGCTGGGTTCCTTCTGCGTGATGGATCTTACCCACACGACTGAGGAAGCTAACAAGATTCGGACGAACAAGAATTATAACCCTGCCAAGGGTGAATGCAACCAGTATATCCTCTATTCGGATGCGGTACAGCCCCTTCCTGCGCACAGCTTTTTCGAAGTGATGAGTGGAAAAGCCGATGATGCCGCCGCCCTTTCCGCCGCAGCCGTAACGCCGCTTTTTTATATCAAAGACGGCGATACGCTATTGGGCCCGGTAGACCGCGCCCAGACAGACGATATTCATCCTGCGGAACCGGCAGAGGGCGTATTGTATGATGTAGTATGCCCGGATGGCAAGACACGCGCAATTTTGTGTCTCCCCCATATGGAAGCGGAGAAGCCTCAGGCAGAACCCATGCCTGTGCAGCCGACGGCGTCTGCTGAATCCGCAGCACCTATGCAGAAAGAACCGGCAGCAGCGGATGAACCTGTTGAACAGGCAGACGCAGGAAAGCCTCATTCCGAAAAATCAAAATCTGTCGAAGAGGATTCGCTGGCCATTGGTCAGAAGCTACATATTCTGGACGAAAGCAAGGGCTTTGAGGAACAGCTTTCCGCCATTGCACAGCCGCTCAGCAAGGGGGCTAACCTGCTGAATGCGTCACCCTCGGCGCATCGTGTCCCCCAGCCCGTGCGTTCTGAGCCATTGTCTGGCACGCCGCTTATGCGCAGCAATTTCCGTGCCGCAACCCCCAAGCCGAAAAATCAATTACAGGAGGTCGTGTCCGCTCAATGGCGTGCCGCACGCTATGAGCCGCCTGCAGCTCCCCTGCCCGCTGGAGCTACCTTGCAGCCGGTTGAAAATCCTGTGGAAGAGGCGTGCCGTTGTCTAACACAGGCATGGAAGCTTCCTGAAGCACAGCAGCAGCTGATTGATCATGTGCTTTCGCTTCCCGGAATCGGTCAGCGTCTCACCCATCGCGGTAAATCCTCCGGCGCGAATGAAACGCCCTTGCAAGCGGTTCTCTCCGCACGCTTGCAGGACATGGAGGCCGAACGTCTTTCTGCGCTGGTAGAGCTTGATAAAGCCAAGGCCGACGTTGAGCAGTACAAGAAAACGATTCTGGAAGGCTTGAAATCTCAAAAAGCGCAGGAATTGAGCACGTTGGATCAGCAACTGGAGGAGCGTCACGCATCCGCTCAAGCGCTGCAAAAGCAGCTGACTGAATTAACCGCACAGCGCGATGCGCTGCAAACAGAAATAGATGCATTGCAGGGAGAAGAGCTCCCCCACGCCTTGGCAGATGCGCTGACGAAAGCGAATATGGCTGAGACCGTGACTGGAACGCCCCTGCGACTTGCACCCGTGCCCGGGACAGAGGTCCCGCCACAGGAATTGATTGCGCGTGTTCAGAATGGCCTACATGCCTGTGGCTATGCCATTACTCAGCCTGACGTGATAACGCTGCTAACGCTGCTTGCGTGCTGCCCGCGGTTTAGTCTGGTTGCACCGCAGTTAGGTCCGGTTGTGGAGCTCATTCAGAACATCTGTGCTGTCTGCGGCTGGGGCCCTGGTGTGAAGGTGCAGGAAACAGAGCGGCAGTATCCTGTGCTGTCCAAGCTTCCCGCAGACGCTACGCCTGCTGTGCTTATTACAGCGCTAACCGCTCCGGCTGCTGCGGAGCCTGTGCATACGGTTTTGATTGGCAAGAATCTGCATAGCTTCAGCCAGACCGCTGCTTGGGAAATGTCTCCATGGCCGCTATGGCAGCTGTCAGCCATTCCCGCCATGACTCCTATGACAAATGTCGATGCACAACCCATTAGCGCGGCTTCGCTGAAGCAATATGCCAGCGCTCATGGAGCGACGGAAGAAGAGATTACAAAGTGCCTTGCGCCGATGTTGGAGGCTTTAGAGCCTTTGGGCATTGTTTCTGGCACAGCGCTTGCCGCAATGAAGCAGTTCATTCGAGTAGCATCAGCTTATATGGAGGGCGGCTTAGCCGCTGCAATGGATCGCGGTCTGCTGCTGTGGCTGGGTGCGCTGGTTTCTTCCGGCTGTGAGCTCGGGAGCACCATTATGAACCTCGTCAGCGAGTATCCCCTGACCGCAGCACATCTGAAAAAATAAAAGAGCATATCACAAAGGCCATGGAATCGGCTCTGCTGACTGCTTCCATGGCCTTTGCTTTGTATGGAGGATAGGGAGGTGACATTCTCAAACAAGAATGTCGGGAAAAAGGAGATTGCTCTCAGGAGGCTGGTGGCTTGCCTTCCTGATTGCAAACTTACTATACTGGAGAAATATGAACGTGGTTTGAACAGCGCATGAACATTTCGCGTAACATTTTGGACAGATCATTATCTTTGGGCATTCAGTTCGTTGCGCTCCATGCGCAGTTCATTGATAAGCCCACCCAAATGCTGATCTGTCTGTGCCAGCATATTGTCCAGATAATCGAAGGTGTTGCGCCGAAGCTGGGCTAATTGAGCCTGCGTAGCTTCCTGCATTTCCTTTACCTCTACCCGTGCGCGGCGCATGATTTCCTCCTGTGCAACCAGCGCATTCGCATGACGCTGAGCTTCCTCGACAATGCGCGCGGCTTCTCCGCGACCGGACTCTACGATTGCTCTCGCTTCCTCCTCGGCCTTGCGCTGCTGCTCAGAGGCAGATGCCGCCGCAGCCGCCGCGATATTATTGGCCTTCTTCTGCGCCTCAGCTTCGGTTTGCTGTGCAGCCGCTGCGATGCGCCGAGACTTCTCATTGGCTTCATTCACCTTGGCCGTGCATTCCTGACGAATCTGTTCCTCATAAGCATCGATGGATTTCAAGCTCTCATTTGCCTGACGTACCGCCTCCGGCAAGCAGCGTTCCAACTCGTCCAGCTTATCCAGCATTGTCTGACGATCCACAACGCAGGCATTGCCGCTCATGAATGCACGGCGGCTGCTGACAATCAGCTCCTGCAAATCGCGGATCACGCTGACGCATTGGGTAATTTCGGAACGACTTTGTCTGGGCGCCATGGCAAATGCCTCCTCTTAGTTTCCACGCTTTTCAAAAAACGCCTGTACCTGGGGATAAATCTCTTCCGGGATGAACGGACGGAAGTCTCCTCCGAAATGCGCCAGCTCACGCACTACTGAGGAACTGATCGGCGCGTGCTCCGGTCGGGTCATCATGAAGATCGTTTCCAACTTCGGAAGCAGTTGGCGATTGACCTGCGCCATTTGAAGCTCATTTTCGAAATCGCTGACAGCACGCAAGCCGCGTATAACAACGTGAATGTTATGGCCCTTGCAGAAATCGACCAATAATCCGCCAAAGCTTTCCACGGACACCTGCGGCATATCAGCACAAGCGCTTCGAATCAGCGCTAACCGCTCCTCCACGGGAAAGCATCCGGCCTTCGCAGGATTATGCAGTACAGCCACAACCACACGGTCAAAAATAGCGGTACTCCGACGGATAATGTCCATATGCCCGATGGTAATGGGATCGAAGCTTCCCGGATAGATACATACCCGTTCCATCTCAGGCTTCCCCCTTCAGGCGAAACATATGAATGCCCGCGTAGCCATATTTCCGCTGGTCGGTGACGATAAAGCCGTCTCCAACGAAAGGTACGTCCTCGGCCTTATGCTCGACCACGATCAACGAGTTTTCGTCGATCATTCCACCTGAACGCAACGCCTCAAAGACTGCCGACAAATCCTTCATTGCGTAAGGCGGATCAAGGAACACCAGTTGAAAGGTCATGTTTTCCGCAGCTAGTCGGCGCAGCGTTTCCTGCCATTCTGCCTGAATCACTCGTGCGCGATCTGTAAAGCCGAGATTCTCCACATTTTGACGCTCAATGCGTACAGCGCGAGGATCGCGGTCTGCCAGAACAGCCCCGGCAGCGCCCCGGCTTAATGCCTCGAGTGCCAAGGCGCCGCTGCCGGCAAAAAGATCAAGCACCTGCGCATCACGGCAATGCCATTGCAGGATATTGAATAGATTTTCCCGCACGCGATCCAGTGTTGGACGAGTATCGCGTCCCTCGGGAGCTAAAATGGTTCTGGAACGAGCCGTTCCTGCTACAATGCGCATAATTGCCTCCGACTTAGTTCAACTGCTTAGGCTCCTGCACACGGCGCTGCTGCTGTTTTTTCTTTTCCTGCTTTCGGTGCTTTTTGTTAGCGGCGGCGATGCTGGAATGTACCTGTGCACGTGCGTTCACGCCCTGCGTATAGCCAACGCCATAGAACAACGCGGGCATCAACACAGCCAGTGGTGCAAGGTGCTCCAGCGTGAGCAGATTCGCCGAGCTTTCCGTTCCTACAATGCTCACCAGCGGCATAATCATGGTACGGACAATCAATCTCAGAATGTTTTCAAGGCTCATGCCGTGCGAGACTGAATAATAGGCTAACGCGTCGCCAATCTCGCTGCGCCGGGTATAGCTTTCCAGCCAAGAAGGCAGCGATGCCGCGCTGTACATCTGCCGCTGCGCAATCAGCGCCAGCACGATCGCGCACACCAAGCAAGGCAAGTCGCCAATGATGCCTGTTACAAAGCCCTTGAGCGGATGAAAGCTTGCGCGAACATCCGCGTTGTCAAGCGCCTTGCCTTCCTGCTGACGCTGGTAGAGAATCTCGCCGCTGTTCACCGCAACTGCGCCCTTTGATACGCCCGATGCATAGAACAGCAGCCATGCCAGCACCAGCACAACGCCGTTGGTGATGATGCGCAGCATCAGGTTATCCCACATCATCATGGAGCTCAGCAGCAAAAATGCCAGCATCATGATTACAGTGCCGCCGAAAAAGCGCAACGCATCCTTCACCGTGGAGGCATCCACAATCGAGCCTTTGACATAGGGCTTCTTGACAATCTTCATCTTCTTTTTAGGGTTCTTCTTCGTGTCCATGCTGTTCCCTCACTTTTGTTAATATATGACGATATTCCGGAGTCACCCAGCCGTCCAAGGCTCGATCGCTTTCTTCGACAGGTATCCGGTCAACCACTTGATAAGATAACGCAACGCCCATGCAGAAGCCTTGCACCGTCCGCAATGCTCGGTCATAATAGCCGTCGCCCTTGCCCAGACGATTGCCTCGCCTATCGACCGCCTCCAACGGCACAAGGATAAGCTCTGCCTGTTCCAGCGGCACTTGTAGCGCATCCTCAGGGGGTTCCATAACTCGAAACTGTCCCTCGCGCAGCGATTGCAGCCGTGAAACTTGATGAAACGTCAAGCCGTTATCCGACACGCTGGGTAGCAGCAAGCATTTTCCGTCTGCCAGAATTTCGGACAGTAACGGCTGTATCTGAGCTTCATGCGGCAAAGGCATGTACGCCGCAATGCATCTCGCCTGTTGAAAAAGAGGCAACTTCCGTAACTGCTCACAGATACATGCACTTTCGGCTTGAAGCTGAACCGTGCTGAACCGCTGCTTGCGCAAGCTTCTCCGCAGTGCCGCTTTTTCCTCACTCATGCAGCCATACCCGCGGCACACGTGCTGTGGGTGCCAGTAGGACTTCATAACTGATCGTATCGGCCCATGATGCGAACTCCTCAGCGTCAACGCTTTCTGTGCCCTGCCGTCCCAGCAGAATCACTTCATCCCCAGCCTGTACATTAGGAATGTCGGTCACATCTGCCATCATCTGATCCATGCAAACGCGCCCGAGAATGGGAGCGCGTTTCCCGCCGATCAATACACAGCCTTTGCCCGAAATTGCCCGATGATAACCGTCGCCATAGCCTACGGCAATCGTCGCCACACGCATAGGATGTCCTGCACAGAAGGTGCGTCCATAACTCACCGTATCCCCTGCTTCAATTTTCTTCACATAGGTTACCTCTGTTTTCCAGCTCATGCAGGGTTTGAGTGGAAGCTCAGATGCAACAGGCGGATAGCCATACATGGAAATACCCATGCGCACCATGTTTAAGTGCATTTCAGGATAGCGATGAATGGAGGCACTATTCGCCGCGTGACGCACAATATCGGAGGACAAAGCTGCCGTTAGCTGCTGAAAGCGTTCAAACTGCTGACGGGTAAATTCCTCCGTCTGTCCATCTGCGTCCGCAAAATGTGTAAACGCCCCAGTCAGCCGCACATGCGGACACGCCTGCAACGTCTGCAACACTTGCTGAACCTCTGACTCCGTGCGCGCACCGATACGGCTCATACCAGAGTCGATCTTCAAATGGACGCTGCATTCCTTCGATTCCTGCACACAGGCTTTTTCCACGCTACGCACCATTGCTTCATCGCAAACGGTCAGCGTCAGCCCAAGCTGTACACCGCCAATGGCCTCCTCTAGACTTGTGGCTCCCAGTACCAGAATAGGCGCCGAAACACCGGCAAGGCGAAGCGCTTCCCCTTCCTCCACCAGCGCTACGGCCAGCGCATCCGCACCGGCATCGAGCGTCGCTTTTGCAGTCTGCACAATGCCATGACCATAAGCATCGGCCTTAACCACGGCCATCAGTTGAACGTCCGCATCTACGGATTGACGAATCAGACGGACATTTTCCCGCAGTATCTCCAAATCAATCACGCGGTAATTTCTGCGATATTGCATGTCTCGACCCTCTTTGACTGCAAAGTACGTATGCTATTATACAACAAAACTGATACAACGAAAAGGGACGATTTTCAAATTCGTGCGGTTCGATCATTTTTCCGCAATAAAAGTATCAATACTACCAAACAGCCTCCACCAAGCAGCGGATACAGGAAATCAATAATTTCCGCAAAGCCGGCCAGAGCAATCAGGGTAATACCTCCTGCAGCAACTATACTGCTGTAACGAAGTTCGCTTGGCAACAGTTCCTTTAGCCCACGCAATGCGGCAATCAGCGTAGTCAGCATTGCCAGATAAATAGCCAGCGCTCCGCCGTAATAGCCGATCATCCCTTGAGCAGTTAAGAACTGCACCAGCGGAACTTCGAACGTCATCAACGACGGATGCCGCAGCAATACAGCATTACCCAATAAAAGAAGGATACTAAGCATTCCGACCGCAAGGAGCGGTGCACGCTCATCTTTTTCTTCGCTTATCAACGGTGCTGCAACCGCCAAATTAAAGCCTCCCCAGCAGAGCCCACGACAGACGGCCACGGCATAAGGCATGGAAATATCCGTGGGAAGAACGCACGAGGCTTCTGATTCGAGAGATGAACAATAGACCAATATCAGCAATAAAAGCAGCATCAGCCCACCGGAAAGCCTACTCATTTCCTTCCCAGGACGATGAGCAATCCATATAGCAAGCAGCAGCGTAATACCGACACCAATCCATGATGCTTTATGAAGCGGCAGCGTTAATGCAGCAATCGCACCCGTTCCAGCCAGCATAGCGCCGCCTGTAATGAACAGCAGTAGACAGAACATCCAACGTGTCAGCACACGCATTTTGCCTTGATCCAATCCTGCCAACGATACGCTCCTTTCCATGCAGCAGCGACATAACTTCCGTCCCAGATAGGCCAGCGTTACCATCGCCGCCGCAATGCCAAGCCAACTCCATTGACCATAACGGCTGAAAAAGGCTGCCAATTCTTGCCCCGATGCGAAGCCCGCACCAATGATAGCGCCGCAGATTCTCAATGCACGGCCTATACTCCTGCGCATAACATCACCCCGAGTAAGCTATGCAACGACAAGAGCCGTTCATGTTCTCCGAAACTGTCATGCAAGTATCCACACCATTATGCGCATACTGTACTCGGAAGGAGCGGTGTCTGTATGGAAGGAAAGCATTGGCAAGCGTATCCCGATGAGAATTTTCCTATGCTTCGCGGGCAAGTCCACTGCGATGTTGCCATTGTAGGGGCTGGATTAACGGGCGTTACATTGGCGTGGATGCTGGCCACGCGAGGTGTTTCATCTGTCATTCTTGAGGCTGACACCCCCGGCTGTGGAAGCACAACCGCCTGTACAGGGAAGGTAACGGCCCAGCTTGAGGATGCGTATGTTCGCACGCGTACATTTTACGGGAAAGAAATTGCCGCGGCATTTGCGGAACGTGCGACTCAGGCAGTACATAATATTGGGGAACTAGCGGTTTCGCATCCGAAGCTGGGGTGTCAGTCACAGCATGTCTATCTTTCGGCTTTGCAGGAGGATCAAGTACCAGCCCTTGAGGCGCTGTACCAACTCGAACGTAGGCTTGGCCTGCACGTTCAGTTTGAACAAGACCATGGTGATTGTCCGCTGCCGACCTTTGGCGCTGTTCGGTTAGAAGAGCAAGGACTGCTATCCCCTATGGCATGGCTATATACCCTGCTGCATGAAGCGCAAGGCTTGGGCTGCCGCATCTTTACGCACACACCTGTTCAGGAGGTTCGTCCGCAGCTGCTGATAACTCCCAAAGGCGCACTTCATGCGCAAATAATCGTGCTGTGTACAGGTGTTCCCATCGGTCTCAAGCGATTACCGCTGCTGGCTCTGATGGAGCAGCACACGCTGGTGGAGGTGCAATTAACCAATATTCCCACGTTTCAGCATAGCTATTTAGAATGTCGCGAGCATGGTTTTACACTACGCCCCTTGCAGGATGGTGCGCTTATGGTGCGCGATTTAGGGCGTACAGGCACAACTGCCTTACAAAAGGAAGCAAATGCTTTCCGTCAGGAGATACGACGCTGCTTTCCTGATACGTCCATCCAGAAAATCCTACACAGACAGGAAGTCTTTAGCGTTGATGGTCTCCCGCTTATCGGAGCGATTCATCCCAAGGATTCCCATTTGCTAATGGCCTCCGGCTACAGCGGCTGGGGCTTAGTTGGAAGCTATATGGCTGCACAATTGCTGAGCGATAACATTCTGGGAAAGGAATCCGCAGAGGGCGGCCTGTTTTTGCCAAGCCGAACCTTTCCCGGCAAATGGCGCGCCATGCTGCAGGGCAGCCTCCCGAAGGCAGGAGCTATGCTTGGCAGTATGATTCGACCGTTTGCGCCCAAGTGCCCGCACATGGGATGTCGTCTGAGGTACAATGCTGAATCTGAGCATTGGGAATGCCCTTGCCATGGCTCGTCCTTCTCCTTTATGGGAGCGCCACGTTATGCCCCGGCGCTGCACGCCGCACCTATCACCTCGAAACAACGCAAACGAGAATAGACATCCCATTAGGGTGCGAATATGGACAGAACCTCTTCTTCGTTCTCCTGCTTTTCTTTTCCGAAGACGCTGTTCCAAAACTTTTCCAGAATGCCCTCCTTCTGCGGCAGCGAAGCCCGGGCCACCTGCACGCTTTGCACACCTTCCAGCAAAATGCCGTTTTGCAAAAGCTCGGCATGAACTGGAATCACGCGATAGGTATAGGTCACGCCGGCCTGCGCCCGAGTATCTGCGAAGTAAAGCGTTTCGCCAGAAGTGCCGTATAGCTCTGTCAACACAAAGCTTTCCCCCGCCGCATCCCGCTGAACACGATAGACGGCATTGTCGCCCGACTCAATGACCAGCAGCGGATACCCGGCCTCGTTATGCGTAACTGTGAAGGAGCGTGCCGAACGCGGTGCATTCCAGACATCACTTTTCTGCGTCGGTTGCGTGCCCGCAATAAAAACCTCCTTCAAGCGATAAGCGCTGGGCGTTAGCTCGGTGGCAAGCATTGGCTTTCCACGCCACTCAATCGCTTTCTTATCAATTTCTGCGGTAACGATACCATCCGGTTTGGAGAAGGATGGCTTTGTTCGGCCGCTGTACCATGCCTTGAAAAAGTCTCTACACAGCGCCGCAGGATTGTCACCTCCGCTGACGCGACTGGCCAACTTGTGATTGCTGTCCGGGTTGTCGAAGCCCATCCATGTCGCCATGGAGATTTCCGAGGTGTAGGCCGCCATCCAAACGTCACGGTTGCCGCCGCCCGTCATATTAACGGTTCCTGTTTTGCCAGCCACCTGCACGCCAGCCGTTGATAACTTTGCACCTGTGCCGGAGGTCGTCACCGTGCGGAGCATATCTGTCATGATATAAGCTGCCTGTGTCGAAAGCACCTGACGTGATACCGGCTGATGCTGATACACCACTTCGCCGGATAGATCGGTAATCTTTTCAATGAAGTAGGGCACATAATAAATACCGCCGTTTGCAAAGGGACTATACGCCGCCGCAAGAATCACGGGCGACACGCCATAAGTCATGGAGCCGAGCGCAAGGGACAAGTTGCCGTCCCGATCATCCAACGGAATGCCGACCTCCTGCAAATAGTTCAATCCAGCAGAAATACCGATCTGATTCAACAGCGACACAGCGCAAACATTCAAGCTGTTTTTCAGCGCTGTGCGAACTGTCACGGGACCGTAGTAGGCATAGCCGCTGTTGCGAGGCTTGTAGCCGTTGAAATTGGTCGGCTCGTCCTGCAAAACGCTGGCGGGCGTATAGCCATAGGTCTGTACCGCCGGGGCATACACCACCAGCGGCTTAAGCGAGGAACCCGGCTGCCGCCGAAGTTGAGTAGCGCGGTTCAAGCCGCGTCTCGTCGCATAGTCCCGTCCACCCACACAGGCACGTACCGCACCGTTTTGGGTATCTAAGCATGCGGAGGCGCCCTGAACCTTCGTACCGTCCTTCGAATTGGAAGGAAATAATTCTTTGGTAAACTGCTCTTCCAACGTAGCCTGCATGGCAGCGTCCATTGTTGTATAAATTTGATAGCCGCCCGCCAGCAGCGTTTCAGCTGTAACATCCAGCCTCTGTTCCGCCTCGTCCAGCACTGCATCCACAAACCAGCCGTATTCCAGCTGCACCGCTGTGACCTGCTGCGGCACTAACTCCTCGACTGCGGCACGCTCATATTCTTCTGCGGAAAGCATGTTCTCCTGTCGCATGACGTTTAAGATATAGGTGCGACGCTCACGGTTTGCGTCCGGACGGGATGTAATGCCATAAGCAGAGGGGGCCTTGATTGCCGCAGCCAGCGACGCAGCCTGAGCGGGTGAAAGCGCCTTTGCATCCACACCGTAGACGGCCTGTGCTGCCGCCTGTACGCCGTAAGCACCATCCCCAAAATAAATGTAATTTAAATACATTTCAAGAATTTCTTCTTTCGTAAATTGCTGCTCTAATTGGAGCGCCAGCCAAATCTCTTCAAGCTTTCTGGCAATGGTCTTCTGACTGCTGAGGTGGCTAAGCTTAACAAGCTGCTGTGTGATGGTGCTTGCTCCCTGCGCGTAGCCGCCGGAGCGAAGGTTGCTGATAACCGCGCCGCCAATGCGCACAATATCAAAGCCGGGGTGCTTGTAAAACCGCAAGTCCTCGGCAGCAAGAAAAGCATCGACAACATGCTGCGGAAGCTCTTCCAGCGCAACCAGCGTTCGGTTTTCACTTCCGACCAGATGCGTCACGAAGGAGCCGTCCTTATCATAGATGCTACCCGTCTGCGCCAGCGAAAGCAGGCGCTGCGTATCAAGCGATTGCCAAGAGGGAACGTCAAAATAAAAGAATCCAGCGACAAGCACAGCAGCAAACACCACGGCCAACACCGCCAGCGTCCACCTGCCCCAATGCCTTTTCTTGACGTTCATACACATGCCTCCCGCAAAAGAATCCAGTTTGCCGCATTGCTATCCTGCCCGCGTTTGGACGAAGCATGAGCGGCAATCTCTGACATAAGCAACATGATCCGTTTCGGCTCCGAATTTTGTGCCAGACAAAAACTTTTTCTGGGGTCTGGTCAAAGCAGTGAAAGTAGGCTATAATGAAAAATAAATGAATACGAAGGGAGGCCGGCGAATGAAACGAGGCATTGCATGGTTGCTGTTTATGTGCATGCTTGCTCTGGCTGTCCCCGCAATAGCGGAGGAAAGCTTCACCATGGCCGGTTATGACGACAGCGGGACAGGACACGTATGGGAAACCAATCTCTTCTTCCAGCGCATGGAGGAAAAAACGGGTGTTCACTTTGCCTTCCAGCAGTTCACGGATTCTCAGACTTGGCAGCAGAAAAAGGCTGAACTGCTGAGCGGCGACGAAATGCCGGATGTTTTGTTTAAGGCTGATTTGAGCGTCGAGGAAACGGAGCGTTATTATGCTTCCGGAGCGTTGATTGATTTGAAGCCCTACATCGCAAGCTGTATGCCGAATCTGGCCGCGTTATTGGAGGCACATCCCGATTGGGAAGCAGCTATTACCCTGCCGAACGGTGCGATTGCAGCGCTGCCGACGATCAACACGCTGCAAAACGACAATGCGATCTGGATCAACAAGACTTGGCTGGATAATCTAGGTCTTGACATGCCCACGACTGCGGACGAACTGCTGGAGGTTCTGCGCGCATTCAAAACGCGTGACCCGAATCAAAACAGCAAGCAGGATGAGATCCCCGTCAGCTTCATGGGTATGTGGGATTTGAAGTTCTTAGGCCATGCTTTCGGTCTGGTCAGCAACGACTACGGCGTGTATCTGGATACGGACGGTCAGGTCAAGACAACGCTGAACGTCGAGGAAAATCGTGCGTTTCTGACATGGCTGAACACGCTGTGGGAGGAGAATTTGCTGGATCACAATGGCTTCTCCACGATAGACAGTCTGCGCCAGATTACTGACAGCAACGCCACAATGACGTATGGCATGTTTTTCGCACCGACACCTTTGAATCTTGTCCCGGCTGCATCCATGAACCAGTATGAGGTGCTGCTGCCGCTGGCCTATGAGGGGAAGCAGGTGTATCGTGATCTGCTTGGCGATGTGGTACGTGGCTCTTTTGCCGTAACCTCTGCGTGCAAGGACCCCGAAACGATTCTGCGCTGGGTGGATTACCTGTACAGCGAAGAGGGCAGTATGCTGGCACAGGCCGGTCAGGAAGGCGTTGAATATGAAAGAAATGCCGATGGTACGTGGGTGTGGATGGACAGCATTGAAACCGTAGCCAACTCGGTACTATCAGAGGCTACCATTGCAGACGGCGGCAACGCGCCGGGATACTACCCCGCAGAGCTGCAATTAACCTTCGACAACAGCGATACGTATCGTATTGTCAGCAATATGCAGACGTTGAAGGAATATGCGGTCTATCCCTATCCGTTGGTCTATCTGGACAGCGCTGCACGAGAGCGCGTAAACGCGATTCAGTTGGAGTTGGGCGCTTATGCAGAAAATGCGATGGTTCGCTTTGTAACGGGCGACATACCGCTGACGGACGAAAGCTGGAACGATTATACCGCACAGCTGGATAACCTTGGTCTTCAGAAAATGCTTGAAATCTGGCAAAATGCTTTGAAATAAGCCGCAGAACTTTACACGCAATTTGCGCACTCCCCTACCCCTAAGAAAAATCATTTCAAAGGATGGAGAAACAAACATGACTCAGTACGCAAGCATGATTCGGAAGCTGAAAACTGCCCCCGTAATGGAAAGCCTGATTCACCTGTACGGCAACCGTGACGGTATGCTGGTTGCCCAGACCGCCCGCTATATCAATCTGCTCAAGCGGCATGAAGAGCAGTTCAACAGCACCGAGCAGCCTGTGCTGCTCATCAGCGCCCCCGGACGCACGGAAATCGGCGGCAACCATACAGATCACAACCGCGGTAAGGTACTCGCGGCAGCGGTCAATCTGGATACAGTAGCGGCAGTATCTGCTCGAGACGATATGCTGGTGCATCTGCACAGCGAAGGATACCCCGCGCTGGAACTGGATCTGAATGATCTTACACCGCACGAGAACGAAAAGGGCACGACTGCCTCGCTTATCCGTGGTGTAGCGGCACGCATGAGCCAGCTGGGCTACAAGATTGGCGGCTTTGACGCAGTTGCTACGTCTAACGTAGCCTCCGGCAGCGGTCTGAGCTCCTCCGCCGCTTTTGAGGTGCTTACCTGTGCCATTCTGGACAAGCTATACAACAACTGGCGCATTGATTTCAAGCTCCGTGCGCAAATTGCTCAGTATGCCGAGAACGAGTTCTTTGGCAAGCCCAGCGGTCTGATGGATCAAATGGCTTCTTCTGCGGGCGGACTGGTACATATCGACTTCAAGAATGATGATCCTATGGTACGCCCGCTGACCTATGACTTCGCCAAGAAGGGCTATGCGTTGGTGGTTGTCAATACCGGCGGAAGCCACGCTGACCTGACGGCTGATTATGCCGCTATGCCCATTGAAATGAAGCAGGTTGCGGCATTCTTCGGCGAGGATTGTCTGCGCCGCGTGCGTCCTGAGCAGATCATTCAGGAGCTCCCCCGTCTGCGTGAAAAGGTTTCCGACCGTGCGATCATGCGTGCGATTCACTTTTTCAATGAAAACAAGCGCGTTGTGAAGCAGGTGGAAGCGCTGGAAAACGATGATCTTGACACATTCTTCGCTGAGATTATCGCCAGCGGCCGCTCCAGCTTCATGTATCTGCAAAATGTGTACGCCCGTTCAGATGATCAGTCGCTGTCGCTTGCTCTATGTCTTGCGGAAAACAAGCTGCATAACAAGGGCGCGTGGCGTATCCACGGCGGCGGCTTTGCGGGAACGACGCTGAACTTCGTCCCGGTGGCCGAGCTTCCCAGCTTCATTGAAGAAATGGAGAGCGTATTCGGTAAGCGCAAATGTCAAGTGCTGGACATCCGGCCTGTCGGCGCAGCCTATCTCGAGCTATAAGCATCAGCCCGGAAATGTAGAAGACTTCATTTCCGGGCTTTTTTGTGCGAAAGTGTTGACAAGGCTGAATAGCTGTGCTATGCTTCTGCATGGTTTCCCATACAACTGCATGTCACTTGAAGCTTCTTCGGGGCAGGGTGTGATTCCCTACCGGCGGTACAGCCCGCGAACCGCATTTGCGGCCGATCTGGTGTGATTCCAGAGCCGACAGTATAGTCTGGATGAAAGAAGAGCGCGAAAAGTAGGTTTATTTTCGCCCCTGAAAAGCTAGTCGATCTTGCTTCAGGGGCGTGCCTATTTTCAGAAGGAGGCATACAGCCATGACTACCACTAACAAGACCCGTGCACTCTCTACCCAGTACATGACCCGCATTGCGGTATTGACCGCGCTCTCCTCGATTCTGTTTCTCATCAGCATTCCTGTGATTGCGTTCTATCACTTGGACTTCAGCAATCTGCCGGTGCTGCTGGGCGCATTCTCCATGGGACCTGTACCGGGTATGATTATCCTGTTTTTGAAGAGCCTGATTGGCTGCCTGAGCAGCACCACCATGTATGTGGGTGAGCTTGGCGATTTCCTGATGGGTGCGGCTTTCGTTCTGCCTGCCGCAATCATTTACCGTAAACACAAGAATCGTAAGGGTGCGCTGATCGGAATGCTCATCGGCATTCTGGCACAGATCGTCGCTGGGTGTCTGGTGAATTATCTGCTGCTGATTCCCTTCTACATGACGGCTTTCGGAATGCCCATGGAAGCGATCATCGGCATGTGCGCAAAGACGCTGCCCTTTGTGAATTCCGAACTGAAGGTAATTCTGTTCGTTACCGCACCGTTCAATCTGCTGAAGGGCGTTGTGCTGTGTGTGCTGACCTATGTGATTTATAAGCCCCTGTCTCCCCTGCTGCATGTGCGCAAGTGACCTGCGGGCGAATCTAAGGAGACGACCTTTTTGAGAACGACTTCCGCCAATGAAACGCGTACCTTGGGCGAACGGCTGGCTTCCAGCCTTCGCCCGGGGGACGTTCTCCTGCTTTTGGGCGATATGGGTGTGGGTAAAAGCGAGTTAACACGTGGCATCGCCCGCGGTCTCGGCATTCAAGGGCCTGTTGCCAGTCCGACCTTTACGATTTTGCAGGTATATGATGAGGGGCACATTCCCCTCTATCATTTTGACTGGTATCGGCTGGAAAGCGCTGATGAGCTTTATGAAATGGGCATGGATGAGTATCTGGGTGGCGATGGCATTGCCATTATAGAGTGGCCTTCTCAATGCCCGGAAGCTATTCCCCCGTGTCGGCTGGAAATCGCGCTGACCCCCCTAGCGGATACGGTACGCGAGATCACTTGGCGAGGCGTTGGCGGCTTCCATGAAATGCCTGACGATCAGTAAGGAGCAGACGATGAACATTCTTGCAGTAGATACTTCCGGCCCGGTTGCAGGCATTGCGATTTTGAAGGATGGATGTGTCACTTTTGAGGAAACGGTTGTCAACAAGTTGACACATTCTGCGAACCTGATGCCCATGATTGATGCAGCGCTGACCCGTACAGACATGACCTTAAAGGATATGCATCGGTTGGCCGTTGTTGTGGGGCCTGGCTCTTTCACGGGTGTGCGAATTGGCGTCAGTACGGTGAAGGGATTGAGCCATGGTTCAGGCATTCCCTGTGTTGCTGTTGACGCTCTGCAAGCCATGGCGGCGGGTGTACCGTACTTTGATGGTATTGTGTGCCCCATTCAAGACGCACGCGCCGGTCAGGTTTATGGCGCAGCTTTCACCGCTGGTGAAGTGCCTACACGGCTCTTAGAGGATGCTCCTCTAAAGCTGGAGGACTATGTTGCACAGGTGAAGTCTTTAGGAGTGCGCTTCTGCTTCCTTGGGGACGGGATGCCTGTGCATCGCGCCCGATTGGCAGAACTGCTAGGAGATCAAGCGATATTTGCATCGGCGAATGTCAGCTATCTGCGCCCTGCATCGGTGGCGCTGCTGGCTGCACAGCCGGATGCGCAGGAGCTTGATTATCTTACGCTCATGCCGCTGTATCTGCGTGCGCCGCAGGCTGAGCGGAATCGTGCCTTACAGGAGGCCATGAAGCATGTCTGAGTGTAAGGTACGCCGCATGACGGTTGAGGATCTGGACGCTGTTACCACGATCGAGGCAGCTACCTTTGCAATGCCGTGGAGCCGGAAATCATTTGAGCAGGAATTGACAAGGAATGTTGCGGCACGGTATCTGGTAGCGGAACTGGATGGCAAAGTGATCGGCTATGCAGGCGCGTGGATCATTCTGGATGAAAGTCATATTACAAATATTGCCATTGAGAATTGTGAGCGCGGTCATGGCTACGGCAAGCAACTTACACGCGGTCTATTGCAATATCTTTCCAACCTTGGTGCCACATATGTCACGCTTGAGGTTCGCCGCAGTAATGAACGGGCTCAGCACTTGTATACCGACCTTGGTTTTCAACCGGTAGGCTGGCGAAAAAAGTATTACGAGGATAATCAGGAGGACGCACTACTGATGGTCTGTCAGGCCATGCCGCCTGTTGATCCTGATTTTGAAGAAAACGAAACAGTTCATATATAAACAAGGGTCAACGCTTCATTAATAAAGCGTTGACCCTTTTCATGTGGCTATTCTGCGGTTTACATTGCCGTAATGACACGATCCAACAAACCACGGAAGGTATTCTTGACCTTATCCGCAGTCTCCATAACCTCCTGATGGTTCAGAGGCTGATCCAGAATGCCCGCAGCCATATTCGTAATGCAGCTTACGCCCAACACATTCAAACCGCAATGACGGGCAATAATCGTCTCGGGCACCGTGGACATGCCAACCGCATCTGCTCCCAATACACGCGCCATGCGAATTTCCGCAGGCGTTTCAAAGCAGGGGCCATTGAACCAGCAATATACGCCCTTCTGCACCTGCACATTCATTTCCTGCGCACATTTTTCTGCCAGCGCAACCAATTCACGGTTATAGGCCTGACTCATATCGGGAAAGCGAGGACCAAAGGCATCCAAATTTTCCCCGCGCAACGGATTCATACCAGAGAAATTGATGCAATCGGTGATAATCATCAGATCGCCCGGATGAAAGCCCAGATTCACACCGCCAGCCGCGTTCGTAACAATCAGCGTCTTAACGCCCAGCAATGCCATCACACGGACGGGCATGGTCACATCCTTCAGATCATACCCTTCATAGGCGTGGAAGCGTCCCTGCATCATACAGACACGTTTTCCATGCAGCATTCCCGTTACCCAGCGGCCTTTATGCCCTGGCACCGTCGAACGCGGAAAGCCTGGAATATCCTTATAATCAATGCTCTTTGCATCTTCCAGCGCTTCCACATAATCGCCTAGGCCGCTGCCAAGAATCACACCGATTTCAGCTTCGCCAACCGCCTGACGGATGGTCTCTGCGGCCGCTTCAAGCTTCTGCATATATTCGCTCATTTCGTCTCTGCTCACTTTCTTTAAAGAATTTCCTTGAGGAAGGACGTTGCTCCGAAGCGCTGCTCTAAGCCGAGGAATTCTGCTGCCGTGGCAGCAATATCCGCATAGGTCGCACGCGTGCCAAGGTCAACCAGCTTGTTCATGCCGGGATACCATACCAGCAGCGGAATGTACTCACGCGTATGATCCGTACCATGAAAGGTCGGGTCACAGCCATGATCTGCCGTAATGATAAGCAGATCCCCCTCATGCATCAGACTCTGCACCTCCGGAAGCTTCTGGTCAATGTATTCCAGCGCCTCGGCGAAGCCCTTGGGATCACGGCGATGACCATACAGCATATCTGTATCTACCAGATTGGTGAAAACCAATCCGGTAAAATCCTTGCGCATATAGTCCAGCCAAGCCTCAATGCAGGCCGGATTCCCAGCCGCATGATTGCTTCCGGTCAACCCACGATGATAGAAGATGTCCTCAATCTTGCCCACACCAAGGCTCTCCATACCCGCAGCCTTCACGGCATCCAGCAACGTGGGGCCGAAGGGCTCCACCGAATAGTCCCGGCGTGCTTTCGTGCGCGTAAAATGACCGGGTTCACCGACAAACGGACGAGCGATGACGCGTCCAACCGTATGATCACCTACAAGAATCTTGCGTGCAATCTCGCACATTTTGTATAGTTCGGGCACCGGAATGATCTCTTCATGACAGGCAATCTGAAACACACTGTCCGCAGAGGTATACACAATGGGATAACCGGTGCGCATATGCTCCTCGCCCAGCTCATCCAAAATTGCCGTTCCCGAAGCAGGCTTATTTCCCAGTGTCTTGCGGCCAATCGCCTTTTCAAAAGCGTCCATGACGTCCTTCGGAAAACCATTGGGATACGTCGGAAAAGGCTTTTCCAGTTGTAGACCCGCAATTTCCCAATGGCCTGTTGTGGTATCCTTGCCCGCACTAACCTCCACACAACGACCAAACGCACCCTCTGCGTCGGGATCAGCAGGATAATGCGTTGCCTCAATCTGTCCCAGACCAATCTTTGCCAAATTTGGCAGTTTGGGATGGCAAACATCTACCGTATGACCAAAAGTATTTGCACCAACGTCTCCATATTTTTCTGCATCAGGCAGATAGCCTGCGCCAACGGCATCCAGCACCGTCAGGAAAACTCGCTTCATAACCATTTGCCTCCATCTATTGTTTACGGTAAACTTTCCTATTCACTTTCAACAACCGTTTGAAGCGTACCGCAGAAGCATCCAAAAGTCAAGGGACGAATACTGCGCTTGCCGCTTATTCAGCTGACTACTGGATTTTCTCCATAAAAGCAGCCTCATCCAGCACAGGGATTCCTAACTGCTGTGCCTTTATCAGCTTGCTTCCGGCGGCTTCCCCAGCCACTACAAACGCCGTCTTTTTGCTGACCGAGGATGCGGCTTTTCCGCCATGCCGGCGAATCAGTTCTTCGGCTTCATTTCTCGAAAGTGTTGGCAATGTCCCCGTAACCACAATCGTTAGTCCGTCCAGCACACCGCCCGTTTGCTGCTGTGCCTCCCGCGGATGCACGCCTGCTTTCAACAGCCGATCAATCATTTCCATATTCTCTGGGAAAGAGAAGAATTCCGTAATGCTCTGGGCAACAATGTCGCCTACGTCCGGAATGGCGACAAGCTCTTCCTCCGTTGCCTTTTCCAGCATTTCCAAGGTGCCAAAAGCCGCTGCAAGATCACGCGCAGTTTTGCGACCTACATTTGGAATGCCCAACGCAAACAGAAAAGCATCCAGCGAACAGTCCTTGCTCTTTTCGAGCGCCGCCAACAGATTCCCGGCCTTCTTTTCCTTAAAGCCTTCCAATGCAAGTGCCTGATCCATGGTCAAGCTATAAAGGTCAGCAGGATCACGGACGTTCATCTGGTCATAGACCTGACCGGCAGTCTTTTCAGAAAAGCCTTCAATATCCATCGCATTGCGACTAGCAAAATGGCTGAGCCGAGCAACTGCCTGTGGACGGCAACTGACACGGTTCATGCAAAACAGATGAGCTCCGCGCTCTTCCAACTCATGACCACACGCGGGACAATGCGTCGGCTTCTCAATAGGGCGTTCATCAGGCCCCGGCTCCCCCACTCGTCCCATAATTTCCGGGATCACATCGTTGCTTCTGCGAATCCAAACAGGTGCGCCAATGGCCACCTGCTTGCGCTGAATGTCTCCCCAGTTATTCAGCGTAGCTTTTCGCACGGTCACACCATAGAAATCTACGGGTTCCAAGTGTGCCAGCGGCGTAAGCTTGCCCGTTCGGCCGAGCTCCCATGTGACCTTTTTCAAGGTCGTAACACTTTCTTCGGCCTTAAATTTATACGCTACCGCCCAACGAGGAAACTTGTCCGTGAAGCCCATCTGCTCACGAAGCGCAAAATCGCCAACTTTAATGACAACGCCGTCAATCAGGAAATCCAGCGTATCGCGGACTTCCTCAATATGACGGATACAGGCAATCAACTCTTCGCCATTTTTCGGCTCACCCAGATAAGGACTTACCGGAAAGCCGTTATCCCGTAGGAATTGTAGCATCGCGGGTTGGCTGTCATAGGGCGGGTTTTCAATAGTGCCAATCTGATAAAAGAAAGCATCCAGCTTACGCGAAGCCGTTACAGCAGGATCTTGATTGCGCAATGCACCGGCGGCGGCGTTGCGCGCGTTCTTCAGCGGCTCCTTGGCAGTTTTGTTATATTCCGCCAGCACGCTTAGGCGCATGATACATTCGCCCTGCACCTCCAGCAATCCCTTATAAGGAATGCTCAGCGGCACCGTGCGTACCGTCCGTGCCTGCGGCAGAATCGCTTCACCTACCTCGCCATTCCCCCGCGTCGCTGCCTGTACCAGCTTTCCATCCCGATAGGTCAGGTTCAGCGTCAGGCCGTCAAACTTGTACTCAACATAGTATTGCAGATCAGTACGGCCTGCCAGCTTCTCGGTGCGGCGAACCCAGTCCTCCAATGCGCCGATCGACTGCACCTTGTCCATGCTCCATAGGCGCGTAATGTGGCGATGCTCCTCGAACCCCTTGAGGGGTGCGCCGCCGACACGATGCGTTGGAGAATCTTCCAATGTAATGCCCGTAGACTTTTCCAGTGCTACCAGCTCGTCATACATTGCATCCCATTGCATGTCGGAAATCGGAGAATTTCCCTGCGTATAATACGCCTGAGCCGTCTCATTCAGCCGATCAACCAGCTCTCGCATCCGCGCAGCGGGTTCCATGGTCATTCCTCCTCAACCTTTACAATAGGCGCAATGGATAGGGAAAACTCCTTCACGCCATAGGCAGTAAACTCAATGGCAATCCGTGCATCCGCGCCAGTTCCCTTCAGCTCCACGACGCTTCCCTCGCCAAACTTGCGGTGCATCACGCGATCACCGGGCTTGAAAAGGTTTTGGAGCGCCGAAGCGGAGCTCTGACGCGCTTTGGAGGGCGCAAAGCCCTTTTGCACGCCGGGGATTTCCAGCATATTGCCGCCCAGCGTCAGCTTAGGCTGCCCCAACTGACTTATGCTGGGGGTGGATTTCAAGCCGTAGCCGCTCGTATAGCTTCGCGGCTGAGGTGTGGACGTATCCTTGAAGGTCTGCTTGCGCTTGGCCTCCCACTCATCCTCCAAAAGACGCTCTGGAATTTCCGAAAGGAATCGGCTGGGTGCGTTGTGGTTGACCTGATTATACAGCATGCGCTGGCTGGCACGGGACAGGAAAAGACGTTTCTGCGCACGTGTAATACCAACGTAGCACAGCCGACGCTCCTCCTCCATGCGGTTCTCATCCATGAGGCTACGGCCGGAAGGGAAAATACCCTCCTCCATACCCGTGATGAACACATCGGGGAATTCCAAGCCCTTCGCGCTGTGCAGCGTCATCAGCGTGACATATTGCTTTTCGTCCTCCGCCTGATCCAGCTCCGTCACAAGCGCGACATTTTCCAGATATTCCTCCAGCGTAGCGTTTTCCGTCTGCTTTGTGAACTCGTCCACCGCGCCCAAGAATTCTTGAATATTCTCTGTACGGCTGCGTGCCTCGTCGGAATCCTCCTTCTGATACTGTGCCAGTAGTCCGGTCTGCTCCACCAGTTGACTCACGAACTCATTGAGCGGCATTGTTTCCTTCATAGCCATAAAGGTTGTCATCATGGTGAAGAAGTCTGTCACGCATTTGCGCGGACGGGAAGAAAGGCTTGCAGGAAGATCGGTCAATGCGCTGAACAGCGGCATATCCTGCGCCTGCGCGTGCGCGACCAGCTCCGCAATGGTTGCATCGCCGATGGCACGCTTCGGCACATTGATGATGCGCCGAAGCGACACGTCGTCGGTAGGATTCGCAATCACACGTAAATAAGCAATAACATCCCGAACCTCACGACGGTCATAGAAGCGCTGGCCACCGAAAACCTTATAGGGAATGCCGGCACGCATGAGCATTTCTTCCAGCACACGGCTCTGCGCATTCGTGCGATACAGCACCGCCATGTTGCCATAGCTTTCCCCATGCCGGTTCAATTTCTTCATGCGGTCGGCAACCCATGCCGCTTCCTCACGTTCATCCCCCGCACAGAAAAGCTTGATCGTCTCGCCGGCCTCCTGCTCCGTCCACAGCGCCTTCTCTTTGCGGCCCGCGTTATGCGCAATCACCTGATTCGCTGCATCCAGAATGTTGGCCGTCGAACGGTAATTCTGCTCTAATTTGATGACCTTTGCGTCAGGATAATCCTTTTCAAAGTCCAGAATATTACGAATATCCGCGCCGCGCCAGCCGTAAATGGACTGGTCGTCATCGCCCACCACACACAGATTTCGGCTTTTATCCGTCAGTAATTTTACTAACATATACTGCGCATAGTTCGTATCCTGATATTCATCCACCATTACATAATGGAATCGTTCCCGATAGCTTTCCAGTACTGGCGGATGGTCGGCAAGCAACTCAAGCGTCTTGACCAGCAAATCATCGAAATCCAGCGCATTTGCCGCCTTCAGACGGTTTTCATAGGCCACAAACACATCATGCAGCGTCTGACTGCGGAAATCGCGGTCTGTCTGCATAAACCATTCATCCGGGCCCATCAGCTTGTTCTTTGCATCGGAAATCTTCGCCTTGATTTCCCGAGGCGGCAGAAACTTTTCGTCGATATTCTGATGCTTCAGGATGTCTTTAATGACTGAGCTTTGGTCATCATCGTCATAAATTGTGAACGAACGCGTATACCCCAGCTTTTCAATATCCTTGCGCAGAATGCGTGCGCACGTGGAGTGGAAGGTCGAAATCCATGCGCTTTCCGCTCGTTCGCCCACCAACTGCGTGATACGCTCTCGCATTTCTTTGGCTGCCTTGTTCGTAAAGGTCAACGCCAAAATAGACCAAGGCGGTATGCCATGATCCATCAAATTGGCAACACGATACGTCAAAGCGCGTGTCTTGCCGCTTCCTGCGCCCGCAAGAATCAGCACCGGACCCTCTAAGGTTTCCGCAGCCAATCGCTGTTCGGGATTCAACATGCTTAAATCCATTTTCGCCGCTCCTTATCTGCATGAGCTGTCCTTTAGCAAAGGAATAACTCTATCCTGTTCTTATTTTTCCTCGGCGGAACGCCGCTCCGGCAGCAGATGCTTTTCATCAAGCTTATCCAGCACGCGATGATATCCGTCCGCACCGTAGAGCAGCGCACGGTTGACCCTGCTGATAGTCGTCGAAGAAGCGCCTGTCCGTTTTACGATTTCCTGATACGTCACGCCCTGGCGCAGCAATACCGCAACCTCAAGCCGCTGAGAAATGCTCTTAAACTCTGCAATCGTACAGACGTCCTCAAAAAAACGATAAGCTTCTTCCTCGCTGTCCAGCGACAGCATCGCCTGAACCAATAAATCCGTTTGTGCATTCTGCACCCGTGGCGTAAACATAGCGTCTGCTCTCCTTCTGTTCATTCAAACAAAAAACGCCGCGCCCTTTTCAAAAAGCATCCAGTCAGTCAAGGGATACGCTTTCCATGGCTCTGTTTACTACAGCGGCATCTAAATAAATTGTACCATATTTTTCCCATTTATACCAGTAAAAGAATGCGTCAGAAAAAAACAAATTCCTATTTCTATGCGCATTCGGATAAACAAAAGCGGAGGGCTTCCAATGAGAAAGCTCTCCGCTTTACTTCATGAACGAATGCCTATTGCTTAGGCGAGCTTGTTCACTACCAGCAGCGCCAGAGACAGCACCACGAACACCGCCGCGCTGATCTTCGTGATGAGCGCCAGCTTCGCCTCAACAGTCTTGGCCTTGTTCTTGCTAAAATAATTATCCAGCTGACCAGAAATCGCCCCCATACCGCTCACATTGCCCTGCTGAAGCAGCACAGTCACAATCATAATCAGCGCAGCCACCACGATCACCACAGAAAATATAACAGAAAGAACGTTCATTGCACACAACCTCCTCGAAATCAGCTTATTCATCATAACACATTGGCAGGAAAAAGACAAGCCCTCGCAAGAAATTTGTCAAGAAAACCCATTTGCATCCAGCAGTTTCCGCGCCGTGGCTTCATCGTCTGCCACATAGGTAAAACGCCGATATTGCCGACCGTCGCGCTCAATCACCTCATCCCACATGGCACTCGGGCGAACCCATAGGCCACGTTCGCCGTACAGCGCACGATAGATCACCATTTTCTCTCCTGTTTCCGAATGCCGCGCAACGTCCAGCAGCTGATACAGATTTCCCTTGAAATGGCGATACACGCCTCGCTTCATGGTAGAGTCACACTCCTGCCCAATGCATTTCCTGCATAGGATTATAAGCGGCTCTGTACCCGCTGTCAATCCTGCTTTTTACAAAGGAAAAGCGACAAAAAAAGATTGACAAAATCCCGGTATCTGTCGCATACTAGGACATGTTGCAAAAAAATAGGACTTTTTGAGGGACTGCTTTTGTCCATACCGTTGTAAACGTTTGCAGGAGAAGATGCCCAATGATGCTTACCTTAATCGTGAATCCCACAGCCGGAAACGGCTATGCGCAAAAAGTTGCCGAGCAGCTGCGTACTGAACTTGAAAAGCGCGGTGTTCCCCACCGTTTCTGCTACACGGAACGCCCCGGGCACGCTACCGAGCTTGCTCAGCAAGCAGCCGCACAAGAGGATTGCACCGCCGTTCTTTCGGTAGGCGGCGACGGCACCGCCTACGAAGTGGCGTGTGGGTTGATGAATACCGGCAAGCCATTGGGCATGATTCCTGCCGGCACAGGAAACGATTTCATCAAAACAACGAAAACGCCCAAGGATCCGCTGGAGGCTCTTACGTTTATTCTGGAGCATACGGCGAGACCAATTGACATTGGCCGTCTGAATGACCGCATGTTCTTGAACGTCTGCGGCACAGGCTTCGATGTGATGGTGCTGGATTTTGCAGAATCTGCCAAGAAGTACGCCCGCGGGTTGCTTCCTTATATGATCGGACTGATTCGCGCCATTTTCCATTATGCGCCTGTCCATGTACAGCTTGAGATTGATGGCAAACCTATGGAGCAGGATGCGCTGGTATGCACCATTGCTAATGGTCGTTTTATCGGCGGCGGCATCCCAATTTGTCCTGCAGCCGACCCCGGCGACGGTCTGCTCGACCTGCTGATCGTTCAAAATGTTCCTCGCCGCCGCATTGTCCGCTATCTACCCGCACTGATGTCCGGCAAGCTATTGACGCTGCCAATCTCCAAGCATCTGCGCTGCAAGAAAATAAAGTTAGTTGCGCCCGGAATGCGCCTGAACGTGGATGGAGAAATCTTCACCATGGGCGAGGCAGATTTCGCTGTTTTGCCAGGGCAACTGATGCTCTATTGGTAAAATGTTAATTCCTGATGAATCTTTCCTGAGAATGGCAGGATTCAAGTGCAGTCTGCAAGAAATGCTATTCTGCGAAGATGTTTCATAGACTTCGCAGAGACCAAGCCGCCGTATCGGCCGTTGATTCCCTGAAGCATTAAGAAAGGATGGATATTCGATGGCATCAGATCTCAACAATAAAATGAAAAAAGCATGGCTGAAAAGCATGGAAGCCATCGGGAACACCGCCAGCAATATTGCAGACAATACCCGATATAAGGTTAATGAAATGAATTTGGTCAATCGTCGCAGGGAGATTCTCTCGGACTTTGGCGCACGGGCCTATGCGCTCTGGCAAAAGGGCGAAAGCTTCCCTGATGAGCTGGCCAAACAGTTGGAGGAGCTCAGTCAGGTAGATGCACAGCTTAACGCCATTCGTACCGAACGCTTTGCAGGTATCAAGACTGCAGATGAGCAAGCTCAGAAGGCTGCCGACGATGCGCCCCAGCAGACGGATGTGCCGACCATTGATGAGGTCGCGCAAAAGGTAGACAAAGCTGCACAGCAGGTCGAAGAAACCGCCAAGAAGTCCGAAATCTCAAAAAAAGCAGATGCGGTGATCGACACGATCGGCAGTACGCTGAAGTCTGTAGGCAACGCCCTAGGCAGCGCAATTTCTTCCCTGACGAATAATCGCAGTGCAAAGCCCGCCGACAAGCCTGAACAGCCGATGAAAGCCGTCAAAGAGGAGGCTTCTGAAAAGCCGGCTGCGGAACATGCAGCGCCTACACTTGTTGTGCCGGAGGATGCACAGACTCCAAACACAGCGAAAGCCGATACTCTGGAGGAAGAAGCTATGGATTCAGAGGAAGAGGCAGAGGCTACTGTTGCAGAAACTGACAGCAGCGAACCCGTTATAGACGAAAATCCCGACGATTTCAGCAGCGAAAAACCTGACGAATACAAGGTTCCTTAATACAGAAGAGGTTGGAAGCACACAAACTTCCAACCTCTTCTTTGCCTATATAAAAAGCTTCGAACCGTGTTCTGGTAAGAACAGCGCTTCGAGGCTTTTCTTGGTTACTGCATTGCGTTTGTAAACGCATCAATAAATTCAGGACAACTCCATGTGCCGCAAGCGCTCAACTTATCGTCCTTCACTGCCATCTGAACAGTAATGCCGTTATCCAACTGAATCAGCAGCGACTGCGAGCCACTCACGGAACCGCTGCTCTCGAAGGAGGCGTTGTCCAACAACGTGTCTACCAAGCTTTCCGCAGTATTTTGATCTGTAATCGTGCCAACGCCGCTTAGCTCCACAGCCATTACATGGCCTCGAACCTGCAAGGTATCTGCCAAGCTCTCATTGCCCTTAACAGAACTGCCATTAAAGCCCACGCGCTGGAAAACACGATAGCTTCCATCAACAGCAGCCGCAACCAACGTGCCATCCATACCGCTAATAGTATAAATGGTTTCGCCCTGCGCGACTTTGTTGCTCATTGCAGAATCTGCATTAGAAAGCGCAGGTTCGGAGGTGAACTCCTCAACCGTACCCAAGCTGCCGCCCAGCAGCTCCGATCCGATAGAGGTCGGATTGCTGAGCATCCGATAGTAACGACCGTTTACGCCCACCATCGGGAAACTGCCGTTAGACGCATCTTCCCAAATGCTGCGATAGCTTGGCGTGCTTCCTGTCTTCGACAGCTTCACCGCACCGGCCGGCAAATCTCCGCGCATCTGCGGCACGGAGGTCGCTTCACCGGCCCGCTGACTGCGCAGGACGATACCGGCATCATCTTCATCCTTGACCGTCCCGGTCAGCTGCGGCAAAGCAAAAATCATGCCCACCGCCAGCACCAACGCACAGCAAACCGCCGGAACCCAAGCCGGAATATGAAAATGACGTTCAGTCGGCTTTTCTTCCCGTGCCGCATTCAGGATGCGGTACTTCAACTCTTGCCCGGCTGTTAAGCCGCCAAGTCCCTTTTCTGCCACCTCTGGCAAGCTTTCCAGATTCTTCACCGGGCATCCCCTTCTTTCAAAATAGACTCCAGTTTCTTTCTTCCCCGCGACAAGCGGCTCGAAATCGTGCCCTCCGGCAAGTTCATCATCTCCGCTATCTCCGTTATGCCGTATCCCTGATAATAATGCAGCAGGATAACCTCACGGAAGGTCGTCGGCAGCTGATGAATGGCGCTCATCAACTCCTGCTGATCCGTCAGCTTGCCGATTTCATCCGGGGCGGGCACCAGCTCAAAGGCCGGACTACCCAGCACCACCCGCTTCACCCAAGCGCCGCGCCATAGGTCGCGGCAGCGATTCAGGGCTACCTTGAGCAGCCACGCCTTTTCCTTACCCTCTGGCAAAACGGGCGCATTCGTAATGAGCCGGACAAATACATCCTGACACACGTCCTCTGCCTTCTGCCGATCTCCCAGATAAAAGTAACTCACGCGCAAAACGTCCGTAGCGTACTGCTCATACATTCGTTCAAAATACGCCGCATCGCCCGCGTGATATGCTCCATCCGAAGCCCTCCTGCGTTGCTCATCCATTCAAACGATATTCCTTCCCTTTTCGTTTCATCAAAGTTGTAACAAATTCATGAAGATTTGCACAACTTTCTATGACGCAGTGAATTTTACGGAAGCGCCGCTTTTTCGGCTTCCAAATACAACCGCTTATATGCGGCGTACCCGTCATTCCGCATTCTTCTGTAATATACGACACGATTATAGCACAGACCCTTTTGCGAAACAAGTTCCTTTTGTTGGACGCGGCGTGCGCTCATAGAACATGGTTTCTATAAACCATAGTCTGTAAATGAGTTTGAAATAATACCAAAGTTTGCTTTATATATATGGAAATAGCTCCATCTAGCTTCCAGATGGAGCTGAATGGAGCTGAATCACCATGTTTTTTTTAGTAATATTTCAGCGTCGTGGGCTTGCCTAACCGCTTCAAGCATTCTGAAATATCCTTGACTAATCGAAGCTTGATTGAAAGCGATATAGGCATATCCGGATTCTGATGCGCCGGATTTAACGCGCGACCAACAATGAACTTGACCGAGGTGCATTTTTCCACCAGCGTTTCTGCCAACAGATGCGCGCCGTCCTTCTTTGCAATAAGTAACTCAGGAGCTTTGGTTTCCTCGTACTGCTCCAGAATTTCCAGCGTTTTGCCCAGCGTAACAACGCCTTCTGTTACCAGATCAATGCCTTCCATCGTTGCAATCGGAGGTACGTCAGGCGAAATATACTGAAGCAAAATCTTCAGTTCCTTCCCCAGTCTCTTGCTGACGATCTGGCTCGTTGTGCCGCCGCAGATTACTTTAATGCCCGGACACGCCAGCAGTTCGCCGACAACTTCCTCGTCGTCCTCCGGATGGACTGGCGGCCCCACCATGACGCAGCAGGGATTTGGTACGCAAATTCGCAGTGCTGCAACTGTAGTGTCATCTCCTGGATGGCCTTGATACAGGCTATTGCATTCATTCAGCAATCGATGCTGCACGTCATAAGCCGTGTCATCTACTTGCCATGTTTCCTCAAGAAACTGCACAACGTTTTCATGCTGCCATCCCAGATTCAACAGTCGCCCTACCCCCGCATGGATAATGCCGTCGGAAAAAGTGACCGCAATATCCCCAAGTTTCAACTTCAAATGCGCTTCTCGAATCTGCTTTCCGGAAATATTCTGCTCCACCCACGGGATGAACACGCGCTTTCCGTTGCGTAACAGAATAACTGTCGGATTATCAAACTCCACCAGATACGCATTGCCTTCATGATCCACCTGCATCATAGTAAAGGTCGAATACGCCACCTCGCGTACCTTACAGACCGGGAGCGTAGAAGCAATCGTATCCACGACATCCTTGAGCTCAGCGCCCGCCGTTACCATGGAGGTGATGATCTTGCTGGTCAATCCGGCCAAAATATTTGCCTTTACGCCGGAGCCCAGACCATCCGACAGTACCAGCAGTACGCCGTCCTCTTGCTTGACTAGTTCTACACGATCCCCACAGAGCTCTTCGCCCCATTTGAGCAGACTTCCCCAACTTGTTTCAATGAAGAAGCTCATGGCACATCCCCCTGCGCGACTGAAGCCTTCAGCTTCAGCAGAGCGGCCTTCGTTTCGCCGGTCGTTTCGCCCAGCAGACTGGCAATCTCCTGTGCCACGCGCATCTGCTTATCAATGACCTGCTGCGCCGTGTCAATCGTTTCTTGGCGCATTTTCGCCATAGCTTTCATGCTTTCCTCTTCCGCAGAAATGTCTTTCAGCAAAAAGAGATACTCATGATCAGGCACCGGAACCACGCTCTGCTCCACCAGCACATCATAGATGGCCGTCTTGCAGCGCTGTCCCATGACAGCTTCACCGGTGTCACGAATCTTGCCCAACTCGTTCAGATTCAGGAAAGCATCTATCTCCATGCCAAGGCAGGTATTGTCCAGATTCAGCAGCCGTGCAGCCGACTGATTGAATTGCATGATCCGGAAATGCTGATCCGTCAGAATCAGGCCGTTCGGCGTATTGTCCAGAATGATGTTGGACATGGACTCCGCACGCTCTCGCATGTACGGAAGACACATGCGCAGATTCGCTTTACCTTGCAGCACAGCAATCGCCTTTTCGCGGCAGGTGTTGTATCCGCAGGCGCTGCAATTCAGCAAATCTTCCTGTGTCCGCTTGCCGATGGAGCGAAGAACCGCCCAGATTTCCTCTTCCGTTGGCTGTAAATGAGGCGTTACGTCCGTCTTGTAGGTGTGCGTCATCTCCACCTGCACCTGTTCCGTCTGCGGCATCGGCGTTTCGGGATGGCGGCGCGAAAAATCGTATACGGCACTCTTGCTCAGCAAGAACGGCACGCGATGCTCATGCATACCGGGCCCGCCTACGCAGGAATCCACGCAGGAGCTCATTTCCAACACATAGCCGGTAATTTTGTTATCCCGAATATCCTTCAGCGTTTGGATGCAACGATTGAGGCCGTCCACCGCAACCGCTTTGTAATTCTGCCGCTTTTCCAGCGGAATCGTTTTCAGGATTCCACCCGGCACAGGATAAACGCGGCTTAATGTATGGTACATCTCCCGCGCCTCTGTATCCTCTTCTCCGTTCAGCGAAATGCGCTCCCGACGAAGCCATTCTACAACCTCGTCAAACAGCAACACCGCATCCATAGCCCCGCTGACCTCTGCCTCATGCTTTTTGGAGATACAGGGGCCAATGAACACCACCTTACAATCCGGGCCATAGACCTCACGAAGCATTCTGCAATGCGCCACAGCCGGAGACGGCACCGCCGCCATCTGATCGATCAATTCCGGGAAGTATTTCTCCACCAGCATATCAATCGTTGGACAGCAGGTCGTGATTAAGTTAGGAACCTGTCCCTGAGCCAAGATTTCGGAATAGCGTTCGGACACACGGGTGGCGGCAATGGCGGTCTCCTCCACACCGGCAAAGCCCAAGCGGCGCAGCGCTTTCACCACACAGGCAAAATTACTCTGCTGAAAGCCTGCGACAAACGAAGGCGCCAGGCTGACATAAACCTTCTCCCCTCGGTCGATCATGCTCTGTACCTTCTGCACATCACTCTGAATCTGCTTCGCGTTTTGCGGACAGATCAAGGTGCATTTGCCACACAGCACGCAGTCATCGTCGATGATCTGCGCCTGATCGTTCTGGAAGGAAATAGATTTTACGTCGCAATTACGAATGCACTTATAGCAGTTTTTGCAGTTGGCCTCCTTGAGCTGGATGATACTCATGTCAGCCACCTCCTCAGGCGTTCGCCCGGGGAATAATCTCCTCTGCTACAAGGCTCTCCACGCGATCCTGATCGACATGATGGAACTTCACGTCGTCTACCTTCACGCAAGGACCGTCCTTGCATTCGCCCATGCAGAAGCTGGCGCTCAAATCCACCTTGTCGGCAATGCCCGCCTTTTCCAGCGCTTCCTGAAACAATTGCGTCGTCGCGTATGCACCCTTCATATGACACGCGGAACCCACGCAGATGCTGACCTTAACCATAATATACCCTCCTTCGTTGCCAAATTTTCCTCTATATGCGACAGAAGGCCATCGGCCTTCCGTGCACTTTCAAAAATATTTAAGACACTACCGCACAATTCGTCGGCAGCGCTGGCGATGCCTTTTCTGCCATCTGCTTCTTGCAGAAATCTCGATTTACCTCCAGTAAACCTTCGATTTCTGCAATCGCATCTGACAAAAAATGCATTCGCCATCGCACCAACTCATTTGTGCGGTATTGCCTTAATCCTCTGCGCCGCCCAGTACATCGAAGATAACGACCGCGTCCTTAATCTTTTTTTCCAGCGCCAAACGACCATATTTATCCACGTCCGCCTTCTCTTTGGGGCCATGGGTCAGACAGCCGGGGCCGCCAATGCAGCCCTGCTCGCAAGCCATACCCTCAATGAAGTTCTCTGGCAGAATGCCCTTGCTGGCCTTCAGTAACGCCAGCTTGCACTCTTCCAGACCGGAGCAGGAAATCGCCTTCAGTTGGAACTGCTCCGGCTTGATTTCAAGCTCCTTCAGCGTCTCCTCGACCGCATCCTTCAAGCCGCCGCTGCGGGCAAAAATGCGGCCGAAATACGACGCATTATTCAGTACATCATCCTCCATGCTGGGCAGGTCTACGTCATAGGCGTCAAACAGCGCTTGCAGTTCCTCAAACGTGATGGTCACATCCACCAGTTCACGAACACGCTCCTGCTTGATCTCTCCCTTTTTCGCCACGCATGGGCCCACAAAAACGATCTTGCTATCAGGATGCGCACGTTTAATCATCTTCGCAATCATTGCCATAGGCGACAGATTGTGAGAAATGTTCGGCACCAGCATCGGGAAATTCTTATGAATATAGGAAACAAAGGCAGGACAGCATGAACTGGTCAGGAAGCCCTTTTCCACCAACTCCTTGCCCTCCTGATAAGCCACCAAATCCGCGCCTAGCGCTGCTTCAATGACCGTGGTGAAGCCCATCTGCTTCATGCCGGCAACAACCTGACCCGTTGTCACTTCGCCGAACTGACCGGAAATGGAAGGCGCAACAACCGCATAGAGTGGATAGCCCTTCGCCTTGGAATCCTTGAAAAGCTTAATCACCTTGGTGATGTAGCTCTTGTCCACAATCGCACCAAAAGGACATTGATACACACAAGCGCCGCAGCTGACGCACTTCTCATAATTGATGTGTGCCTTGCGGTTCTCGTCCATCTTAATTGCGCCCGGCTTGCAGGCGCGTTCGCAGGGACGGACATTCTTATTGATCGCACTATAGGGACAAGCAGCCACACACTTGCCGCAGGTAATGCACTTACTGTGATCAATGGAAGCCTGCGTGTGTGTGCCCTTATTTACGAAAGAAATCGCACCCTTAGGGCACGCGTTGGCGCAGCGGTGCGCAATACAGCCGCGGCAGGCATCGCTGACGGTGATCTCACTGACTGGGCATTCATCACAAGCGATGGGCAGCACCTCCACCTCGCCGGGTACGTCGTCATGTCCGCCCAAGGCCATTTTAACACGCTCGTTTACAATAGCGCGTTCCTTATAAATACAGCAGCGCGTGGTTGCTTTCGGACCGGGAATGATCGTCTCCGGGATGCCGGGAAGTCCCTCTGCAAGTCGATCCTCCTTTGACAACCGTGCTACCTCCCGCAGCACCTCGTATTTAAGCTTCTGCACGTTCGTGTCGAATTTGCGCACGTTGCACCCTCCAAGCATGAGATTGTCTAAAATTTGTCGTTTGAATTTTAACGGAACGTATTTGCAAATTCGACACAGTAAGATGCCATTCCTGCAATGCAGCAGAAAATCATGAAAAAACATTGCAGAAAATATGCTGCAGATAAGCAGCAACAATATTGTTAGTGAGCTTTAACCATAAATAGTCTTTACCGTAAACGGTATTCCCCACACATAATAGGTGATCAGCAGTTCCCGAGCTGTGCCGCTGTCCAGCGCGGTCAGAATCGTTGCGCTGATGTCCCCCGTCGTGTGCGTTGCAAGCGCTAACGTCTGTTCATTGCGCAGCTGTATAATATCGCCATCCCGAGGCGTCACCTGCAATTCAACCATATCACAGTTTAACAGGCAATTATTCTTCAGCCGAACGGTATAGGTATAAAATTGGTAATCATCGGCGTCTCCAAGCGTCTCTCCTGCCTGATAAATCGTGCCCGTTGCACTTCCTGCGGCCAACTTGACTTTTAGCTCGTCAAACGTTCCTTGCTGTGCGGTTGCCTCAGTTGCAACCATTCCAACCGCCGTGACTGTAACACTTGACGTCATATAAAGATAGCCTACACCGCATACGCTGACAACCAAAATAATGACCATAAAGATTGCTGCTGCCTTCACGCTACGCTTCCTCCACCCCTTGTATTTCCCTGCTGAAATACAGACAGGACGCTCTGACTTCCATGTTTCCTTATCTGTCAAGAGCGTCCCTGTCGCTTAATTGCCGTTCAGCAGTCGATTCATTTCCGCAATCATCTCCGCGTCGCGCAGACTGAACTTGAACTCTACTCGTCGAGACTGGTTCATGTTTACCGTACCGTCCGCGTTATAAATCGGGTTAGAATAACTTCTTCCCTGTGCCGTCAAAATTGAGCGAAGCATCTCGCGCTGTGCATCGGTAAGCCCGTTCATCTCCAAGCAGTATTTCACCACGCTTAACGCACGGTTTTGGCTCAGCTCAAGGTTCATGATGTAACTGCCGGAGGTATCCGTGTGGCCCTCAATAATGATCTGTCCCAGATAATCCTTGTACTTATCTTGCAGCAGCACACTGAGGTACACCGGAATAAACTGATTCAGCATGGTCTTACCATCTTCTTTAATGGTCGAAGACGCTGTTTCAAAAAAGACTGTGCTGTCCAGCGTAATATCGCCGCTGGTGGGGTCTACCGTTGCTTTCAGTCCTGAAGCTGCCAGCGCACTACTCAACTCAGACACAATCTGCGTCCGAACGCCAACCAGATTATCAATCTTTGCAGTTTGAGCTTCCAAGGCTTCCTTCTGGCTTGCCACCACTTGTGCCTGTGCATCCAATGTGATCTGCTGCTGGGCCAGCTGTGCTTGCAGATCACCCAGTTCAGATTCTCGACTTGCTAATGCCGCATTGGCCGTATCTAAATCCGTCTGCTGCTGGGCAAGACTGGCCTGTGCCGTCTTCAAGTCTGTTTGTGCAGCCTCCAAAGCAGCCTGCTGCTGCGCCAGCTGAGCTGTCTGACTGTCCAGCCGCGCAGTTTGTTCGTCCAGCGTAATCTGCTGCTGGGCCATCGTAGCCGTTTGTTCATCCAGCGTTGCTTGCTGAGCTGCAACGACCGCCTGTTGCTGCTCCAATTCCGTTGTCTTGGTTTCCAAGGTTGTGAAATACTGTTGCAGACTATAGCACAGCACCAGTACAAACATCAGCAGAAGCGAACACATCATATCAGAGTAGCTGATCCAACTGCTGCTGCCGCTTCCACGCGCCGCACGACTACGGCGCTCTCTCTGGCGTGTCATGATCAAGCCCCCTTCGCGGTACCTTCAAGACTCGCTGCGACCCGCTGCATGGACTCCGTCATGGCGGCCATCATCTGCTGCATCTGGTTCAACTGCCGCACGGTTTCGCCGTTCGTGCCGCTGCCTCCAGCCTTGGCAACCTGATCTCCAAGCGTCTCAACCAGATTATGCATGTTTTCATCGAACATGCCTAATGCACGACTAAGTCCTTCAACCACGTTCTGAACAAAGCCCGCATAACTGCCCGACAGCTCCTGCGCATTTTTTGCAATCGAGGACGCCGCCTGATCGACTTGCTGTGCCATCTGCTGATTGCCGCTGCGCATTCCTGACAGCTGTTCCTGACTCGCTTGTGTGAAGCGCGTCAAGCTGCTTTCCAGCTCACTCTGCCAGCCCTTTAGGCGGCTCATATACTGTCCTTGCTCGTTGCAAGCCGCGTGCATCTTCTCCAGCAGATCGCTCGTCTTTTGCTCAAATTGCTCGTCCCTGCGGCGCGTATCGCTCATTTCCTTTACGTACTGCTCAAAATGCGTCATGATCTCGCCGGACACCTGATGCAGTCGATTCACGTCCGTCACGATGGTCTGCGCGCTTTGCAGCGATTCATTCACTCGGTCAAAGGTCATTTGCTGGTGCTGGTTGATCTGCGTCATTGTCTCTCCCAGCTCCAAAAACTGATGGTTCAGCGAAGCATTCATGTCCTCAATAAAGGCGTTGACAATCCGTCCCACGCCGTCCACCTGTGCCCGTGTCGCCCCCACAAGAAAGTTGTCCATTGACTGCGCGATAGGATGCATGGCTCGTGATACCGCAACCTCAATACTTCCCGCCATCTGCGTTGCAAGACCGTCCGCCGCCGCAGAAATCAGCGCGTTGCAATCCTGATTTTGACAGATCAGCTGTACATCATTATCCAGCGGGCGCTGCATGGCCAGGGACGTAAAGTTCTCCGTAAAGTCGTCAATGGCTTTAAAGCTGGAACCCACCGCCATGCGATTCAGCATACTGAACGCCAACGAGCATACAATGCCAGCCACAGAGGTTTCAAAGGCATACTTCATGCCTTCCAGCAGCGTCGGGATTGCGGACATCAGGGCTGCAGAATTAGAGAAATCTAGTTTACTCATGCCGCGGGTCAAGCCGATGAATGTGCCCAGAATACCCAGCGAGGTCAGCAGCCCGGGAATCAGCTCCGCCAGTTGTGCATTGCCGGGGCCATAGATAATTGTTTCATCATTAATATAATTCTCAACGCTGCACGGCAGACCCCGACGGTCCAGCTGCTCCGCATTCTGCAAAAAGCGCTGCCACGCCCCTGTCAAGCCGCGCCCCATAAAACGGCTTTCCTGCCAGACGGGTGTTTCTCGTTTGCTTCCCGCCGCATTTTGCAATCGGCGCACCGCACGGTGCAGCGCCCGCGTATTGCTCCACAGCGGAATCAAGCATTTGATTAGACCCGTCAACGTAACAATGACAATGGCAATATAAATCAAGGCATCGGCGATCTGCGGCACATACGCCGCCACTTGACTGAGATCCGGCATTCAGACCGTCCTCCTTTGCATACTTAGAGTCTATGAGTATTGTACAGGATTTCTCCCGAAAAGTAAATCACGTGAATTGTAAATTCCCCATGAACGCCCCCAGGCAACAGCTAAACGCAATTTTACCATTTTCGTTCTGTTTTTTCCGAAATTGTTTGTCGAATCCACGATAAATCCCTCATATACGCCTTGAATCCTCCTTTGGGTTTGTTTTATAATAAGTATAAGTCCCAATTAGCCTAGCCAAACATAGTGGGGGTTTTTACATGCCGAAGAAATCCATGACCGATGCTGTCCTGGTTGACAGCATTGCCCAGAACCTTTTCGATGCGCTGCCCATCTTCCGCAAGCGCGTACTGCATTTAGACGCCATTCAGCGGGAGTATCATATTCCGCTCTCCCATGTGCAGGTGCTTGCGCTGCTCAATGACAACGGTTCGCTTTCTGTCAGCGAAATTTCCCGCCGTCTGGGCATTGCCAAGCCGAACATCACGCCACTGGTTGACCGCTTGATTGACGAAGGTCTCGCAGAACGCAACCGCGATGAAATCGATCGCCGCGTGGTCAATATCCATATCTGCCCTGCCGGACAAGAAAAGCTGATTGCAATCCGTCAATCGCTTGTTTCGCAGGTGGACGATTGGTCCGGCGAATTCACCCGTGGCGAACTGAAGGAACTGAACAAGTCGCTAGGGTGCATCATTCGCATTCTCGGCAGTCTGAAGGACTGACAGCCTCATTTGAATAGGAGGGAATCCATATCAAGCGTGCGCTTCGCTTTCTCTCTGTTGTCATTCTGTTTGTTGCTTTTGCCGCTTGTGCAGCGGCAGAGCCCATTCGGAAGCTGACCTACACGAATAACCGCATCCGTGTGGCTGTAGGCGACAGCTTCTCTTATGTTCCGGAGCGGTCGCCTGAAAATAGCGAGGGTGATGTTACCTATACGCTCAAAAAGGGAATTGTAGCATTGCACGACGATGGTACCGCTACCGCCCTTCAGCCCGGCTCCGAGGTCATCAACGCATGGTGGCCTCTTCCCTCTGGGAAGAAGACGCGTGTCTACCTATATGTGAGCGTGTACCAGCCCGCTGAGGAATTGTTGCTTTACAATAATATCTACCTGAACGGTTCACCGCTGGAACAGCTTGATATGCTCAAGGACGCCTCCGCGACCTATACCGTCGCGCTGCTCCCTCAGAATGCAGAGCGTTCAGGCATCAGCTTCTCCATTACTGATGAAAGCATTGCAACCGTTACGAGCCGCGGTCGCGTCCGTGCCCGCGCAGTAGGCACTACAACGCTGACCGTTACCGCAGGAGGCCTTCAGCGTACCTATCCGCTGTATGTTTATGGGAAAATCAGCAAAATTCAGCTGGATGAAGCGCCTTCTGAATTGATGGTAGGCCAGACAATGACTCTAACTGCAAACGATGGCAACGGCAACGCCGTTTCCGCGCATTTCATCTCCTCCAGCCCCAAACTTGCCTCGGTGGATGCGCGTACAGGCGTTGTAACAGCCTTGGCTCCCGGACGTGTACGCATTACAGCGAAGCCTGCCTCCGGGCAGAATAAAACCACCTACAAAACCATTACCATTGTTGCAGCACCGGAACACATTGAACTGCCCAGAATTCTCCAACTGCCTGTCGGTGCGTCGCAAGCACTATTGTCTAATCAAACGGCTCTGCCGGATGCACGCTGGCAGTCCTCCGATCCTCAAGTTGCCATTGTAGATGAGCAAGGCATTGTAACAGCGTGCGGAGCCGGAACCGCTGAAATCACGTTGACAAGCGAAGCACTTTCTCAGCTTTCCGCGAAATGTACCGTCTATGTGGGTGCTGCTGTAACCGCTATTGCTGTGAATGCACCAACAGATATACTTTGGTGTGGAGACACATGGATGTTAATGCCGCAGGTCAGTCCCAGCAATGCAGCCTATCCTGTCCTTAGCTGGCAATGCGAACCTGAAGGCATCGTCTCTATAGATAATGCAGGGATTCTCACCGCGCTTGTTCCCGGTCATGTTGAGGTTACTGCCGCCGCGCAGGATGGTTCCGGCGTATCCATCAGCTTCTCTATTACCGTAATGCAGGAAGTCGAGCTGATGCTCCCCTACTCCGTTGAGTTATCCGTTGGTGAGGTCTATACCCCGCCGAACTTCGATCAAGCCGAGATTTACTGGGCTGTCAGCGATTCTTCTCTTCTGACGCAAGAGGCTGACGGCTTCCGTGCGCTGGCCCCGGGGCTTGTCACGCTGACGGCAGCGCTTGGGAATCGTCATGCCCAATGCGACGTGCATATTGAGCAGTTGATTACAGGGATCGCTTTTGTGAAAACCATCGAGACCATGCGCGTGGGCGACATCTTCATTCCGCTGGTGGATTGTCAGCCGCTGACTGCCACGAATCGTCGGGTTCGGTGGGAATCCTCCGCACCGGATGTTGTATCCGTCAGCACGGCCGGGCTCATCGCCGCCGTTGCCCCCGGCGAGGCTACCATCTATGCGCAAACGCTAGATGGCAGCGACCTTTCGGCTGCTATGACCATCACGGTGGTTGCTTCCAACTGATTTTAGGCAATACCGCACAAATGAGTTGGTGCGGAGGCGAATGAATTTTTCGTCAGATGCAATGGCAGATTTTGAAGGTTTACTGGAGGTAAATCGAAAAATCTGCAAGCAGCAGATGGCGGAAAAGGCATCGCCTACGCTGCCAACGAATTGTGCGGTATTGCCTTTATCCCGCACCATTTTGCAGACGCGCTGTCCTGTCATTGCACGTCTGCTTTTTCTATAACAAAAGCTTCATATTCAGTTCACCTTTTTCTGATAGGTTGTCGCAGATACCTTCCCACAGATGTGAACGAATTGCGAAATTCTCCGAAAGGTCGTTGACATTGCAACCATTCGCCGCTATAATTGTAGCGTGCTACACAATACCCATGGGAGATGATGCCATGAGCAGGGACAACATGGACGTGGGCTTCCTGCTGAAGCAGATCAACATTGCCCTTGCACGCAATGCCGATCAAAGCTTCAAACCAGTCACATTCAGTCAAATGCGTGTGCTGGTTTTTCTGGCCCACCAGCCGAACAATACCTGCTATCAAAAAGCGCTCGAGACTGAACTTGACGTTTCACACCCTACAGTAGTTGGGCTGTTGCAACGGCTGGAGGCCAAGGGCCTGATAGCCACCCTAACGGATGAGTACGATCGGCGGCGGAAGGAAATCTGTCTGACCGACGCGGGGCGGACTGTTCTGCAGGGAGCCAGTAAGCACCGCAAGCACATGGAGCTTCAGCTTTGCAAAGGCATGACGGAAGACGAGCATCGTCTGCTGTACCGTCTGTTGCTGCAAATGTACCAAAACGTCTCTGAAAGCACAGCGGTTCCACCGCAATCCCCACAAAAGGAAGGTGAATCCAAACAACATGGATGAACAAAAGCGAAGGAAGATCATTATTGGCTGTCTAATTGCCATGGTCGCGGTCATGCTGCTGAACATGCTGGTCTATAACCAGTTTTTCAACCCCAAGGCACAGCAGACCGAGGTAACGTACAATCAGTTCTTGGAAGATCTGAACGCTAAAAACGTGGATACCGTTCAGGTAAATCAAGATGTCATCTACTACACCCGCCGCGGCTCCGATAGCTCTGCTCGTCTTCCGGACTGGATCGTTTCTTCGGGCAGCAGCAGCCATATCTATTATACTGTGGCCATGAACGACCCGGATCTGGTGGATCGGCTCTATCAGGCGGGTGCAACCTTCTCTCAGGTGCAGCCGCAGGGAACCTCCATTTGGACGCTGCTGCTGGTCAATCTTGTGTTCCCGCTACTCCTGTTCTGGGGGCTGGGCGCGCTGCTGATGCGTCGGATGCGCAAGAACGGCATGGGCGGCAACTTCATGTCCTTTGGCAAGAGCAATGCCAAGGTCTATGTAAAAGCGGACGGCGGCGTGAAGTTTGCCGATGTTGCCGGTGAGGACGAGGCCAAAGAGGCCTTGCAGGAGATTGTAGATTTTCTGCATAATCCCGGCAAATATCAGCAGATCGGCGCAAGTATGCCCAAGGGTGCGCTTTTGGTCGGCCCGCCAGGTACCGGTAAAACCCTGCTGGCCAAGGCTGTCGCCGGTGAAGCGAATGTGCCCTTCTTCTCCATTTCTGGCTCTGAGTTCGTGGAGATGTTCGTGGGCATGGGTGCGGCCAAGGTACGCGATCTGTTCAAGCAGGCTGCCGAGAAGGCTCCCTGCATCGTATTCATTGATGAAATCGACACCGTTGGCAAAAAGCGCGACGCGCAGGGCGTTACCGGCAACGATGAACGGGAACAGACGCTGAATCAGCTGCTGACGGAAATGGACGGCTTCGATGCCTCCAAGGGCGTTGTCATTCTGGGCGCGTGCAACCGCCCAGACAGCCTTGACCCCGCGCTGCTGCGTCCCGGCCGTTTTGACCGCCGAATTCCTGTAGAATTGCCAGATTTGACAGGCCGTGAAGCCATCCTGAAGGTACATGCCAAGAAGGTCAAGCTGGCAGATCATGTGGATTTCCGTGCCATTGCCCGCGCTGCCTCCGGCGCTTCCGGTGCTGATCTGGCAAATTTGGTAAACGAAGCCGCGCTTCGTGCCGTGCGCATGGGCCGCGACCGCGTGACGCAGGAGGACTTGGAGGAAAGCATTGAAACGGTCATGGCGGGCTTCAAGCGCAAGAATAAGGTACTGAATGAAAAGGAAAAGGCCATCGTCAGCTACCATGAGGTAGGCCATGCCATGGTCGCTACGCTGCAAAAGGCCTCCGCCCCCGTCACGAAGATCACAATCGTTCCCCGTACCTCCGGTGCGCTGGGCTACACCATGCAGGTGGATGATGATGAGCATATGCTGATGACCAAGGAGGAGCTGGAGAATAAAATCTGCACGCTCACCGGCGGTCGTGCGGCGGAAATGCTAGCCTTTAACTCTGCAACCTCCGGCGCTTCCAATGACATTGAACAGGCTACTAAGCTGGCCCGGGCTATGATCGGTCGCTTCGGCATGAGCGATGATATTGGCATGGTGGCGCTGGAAACAGTACAGAATGTTTATCTTGGCGGCGATACCTCGCTCAGCTGCTCCAACGCACTTGCTGAAGAAGTAGACCGCAAAGTGATTGCTCTGGTCAAGACGCAGTATGAACGCGCCCTTGCGCTGCTGCAAGCACACCGCAGTCAGCTGGACTATTTGGCGAAGGAGCTTTACGAAAAGGAAGTGCTGACCGGCGAGGAATTCAACCGCCTGATGCAGCAGAGCTCCGTCTCCCCCATCCCTGCGGACGGCGCAAGCACTCAGCCCCGGCTGGACGGCTAACCCACGTAAGCTGACAAGGATATTTGAAGAAGGAGACCACTTGCGGGAAAGGCCGTTCCCTTGATGCAGCCTTTCCCGCAGCTTAACCCTAAGAATACTGTAAGGAGGAAAGAAGGCCTATGATTAAACGCCTCGCGGGCAGCATCCGCGAATTCAAATTCACCACCATCATTACGCCGCTGCTGATGGTGCTGGAGGTCGCCATGGAGTGCCTGATCCCCATGATTATGGCTAAATTGGTGGACTATGGCGTCAACCAGCGGGATATGCAGCAGATCGTTTACTGGGGACTGCTGCTGGTGGGTGCAGCATGCCTGAGCCTGTTCTTCGGCGCTATGGCCGGCCGTACCGCCGCCATATCGTCCTCCGGCTTTGCCCGCAATCTGCGTCACGATATGTTTGAAAACATCCAGACCTTTAACTTCAAGAGCATCGACAAGTTCTCTACTGCCAGCCTTGTCACCCGTCTGACAACGGATGTAAGCAATGTGCAGAATGCTTTCCAGATGATGACACGCATGGCCTTCCGTGCGCCTGTCATGCTCTTCTTCGCGCTGTTCATGACCTTCTCCATTGAACCGCGTGTGGCCTGGGTTTTTCTAGTCGTTATGCCCTTTCTGGCGCTTGGGCTGTACCTCATTATTAAGAATGTGCATCCTCTGTTCACCCGCATTTTCCGCACTTATGATAAGCTGAACGCCGTAGTGCAGGAAAACTTGTACGGTATTCGTGTTGTCAAGAGCTTTGTGCGTGAGGATCACGAAATCAAGAAGTTCGACGACATCTCCGACCGCATCTTTAAGGACTTCTCCAAGGCGGAAAAAACGCTGGGTCTGAACTCTCCGTTGATGCAATTCAGCATGTATGCCTGCATGATTCTGATTTCATGGGTCGGCGCACGGCTGATCGTCACCACGGGCGGTGATCCGGTGACGGGCTTCTCCACCGGCGAATTGATGAGTATGCTGACCTACGTCATGCAGATTCTGATGAGCCTGATGATGCTGTCCATGATCTTCGTCATGCTGACCATGTCCCGTGCCAGCGGCCAGCGTATTGTTGAGGTGCTGGATGAGCACAGCGACCTGCGCGACGGCGAAAAGGACCTAAAGGATGTTCAGGACGGCAGCATCGACTTCGACCACGTGAGCTTCAGCTATTCCGGCTCAAAGGAGCATCTGAGCTTGAAGGATATCGACCTGCATATTCCTTCCGGCGCAACGGTGGGTATTCTGGGCGGCACCGGCAGTGCGAAGTCCACGCTGGTGAACCTGATTCCCCGTCTGTACGACGTTACCTCCGGTACGCTCCGCGTTGGCGGTCAAAACGTTCGTGATTACAACATCGAGGCCCTGCGCAATCAGGTTTCCGTCGTGCTTCAAAAGAACGTGCTGTTCTCCGGCACCATTAAGGACAACCTCCGTTGGGGCAACGAGAACGCCACGGACGCAGAGATGGAGCATGTCTGCAAACAGGCGCAGGCCGATGAATTCATTCAGGGCTTCCCGGAAAAGTATGATACCTACATTGAGCAGGGCGGTACAAACGTCTCCGGCGGTCAGAAGCAGCGCCTTTGCATTGCTCGCGCGCTTTTGAAGAAGCCGAAGATCCTGATTATGGACGACTCGACCAGCGCCGTGGATACGCGCACCGACGCAATGATCCGCAAAGCCATGCGTGAGGAGCTTCCCAATACCACCAAGCTGATCATTGCCCAGCGTGTATCCTCCGTGCAGGAAGCCGACATGATCGTTGTGCTGGACAACGGCGCAATTTCCGCCGTAGGCACGCATGAGGAGCTGCTGCGTACCAGCCCGATTTATCAGGAAGTCTACAATACCCAGCAGAAGGGAGGTCTGCACGATGATGAATAAACCCCGCGGCCCCATGCGCGGTGCAGCCATGGGCGGCCGCCCTTCCATGAAAAATGTAAACAAGAACACCGTGAAGCGCCTGATGGATTATGTCAGCAAGTATAAGCTCCCCTTCGTGGCGGTGGCTGTCTGCATCATTGTCAGTTCGGTAGCCTCTGTTGTGGCCTCTCGCTTCCTGCAAACGCTGATTGATAATTACATTGAGCCGCTGCTGGGCACGGATAACCCGAATTTCTCCGGTCTTGCGCACGTGCTGGTCATGATGGGCTGCATTTACATGGCGGGTGTGCTTGCCTCGTTTTTTCAAGCCCGCATTATGGCGGTCATTGCTCAGGGCACGCTGAAGGAAATCCGCGACGATATGTTCGCGCATATGCAGACTCTGCCCATCCGTTATTTCGACAGTCACACTCATGGCGACATTATGAGCCACTACACCAACGATACCGATACCTTGCGCCAGATGATCTCTCAGAGCATTCCGCAGGTATTCTCCTCGGTGATCTCCGTTGTGGCTGTCTTCTGCACGATGCTGTCTATCAGCATTTGGCTGACGCTTGTTGTGATTCTCTGCACCGTTCTCGTGCTGCTGGCTTCCGCCAAGCTTGCGCAAAAGTCGGGCAAATACTTCATCGCGCAGCAGCAATCACTGGGCAGCGTGAACGGCTACATCGAAGAAATGATGAACGGTCAGAAGGTCGTCAAGGTCTTCTGCCACGAGGAAAAGACCATGGAGGAATTCACGCGCCGCAACAATGAGCTGTGTGAGAATGCCACCCGAGCCAACTCCTACGCCAACATTCTGGGCCCCATCAACAATAACCTCGGTCATTTAATGTATGCTGTGCTGGCGATCGTGGGCGGCGCCATGGCCATCAGCGGTGTAACAAATCTTTCTTTGGCTGGTACAGGCGCATTGACGCTGGGCGGCATCGCCGCTTTCCTTCAACTGAGCCGCAACTTTATCCAGCCGATTTCGCAGGTCAGTCAGCAGCTGAACAGTATCGTCATGGCTATGGCTGGTGCGGAGCGTATCTTCGAACTGATGGACGAAAAGAGCGAAGAGGACGGGGGTTATGTCACGCTGGTCAACGCGCGCAAGGACGCGCAGGGCAACCTGATCGAAACCACGGAGAAGACCAACCTTTGGGCATGGCGGCATCCGCATCAGGATGGCAGCGTAACGCTGACGGAGCTGAAGGGCGATGTTCGACTGGCGAATGTGGATTTCTCCTATGTTCCCGGCAAAGAGGTTCTGCATGACGTGACCGTTTGGGCCGAACCCGGTCAGAAGGTAGCCTTTGTCGGCGCAACGGGCGCAGGCAAAACGACCATTACCAACCTGATTAACCGCTTCTATGACATTGCGGACGGCAAGATCCGCTATGACGGCATCAACATCAACAAGATCCAAAAGCCGTCTCTGCGACGCAGTCTTGGCGTGGTTTTACAGGACGTGAACCTGTTCACAGGCACGGTCATGGAAAACATCCGCTACGGCCGTTTGGATGCCACAGACGAAGAATGCATTGCAGCGGCTAAGCTGGTACATGCGGATGGATTTATTGAGATGCTTCCCGATGGCTACAACACCGTATTGGAAGGAGACGGCAGCGGCTTGAGCCAAGGCCAGCGCCAGCTGATCTCCATTGCGCGTGCTGCCGTGGCTGATCCGCCTGTCATGATTCTCGATGAGGCTACCTCTTCCATTGATACCCGTACAGAGTTGCTGGTGCAAAAGGGCATGGATAACCTGATGAAGGGCCGCACGGTCTTCGTCATTGCCCACCGCCTGTCCACCGTGCAAAACTCCGACGTTATCATGGTGCTGGACCATGGCCGCATTATTGAACGCGGCACACACGATCAGCTGATTGCGCAAAAGGGTGTGTATTATCGTTTGTATACCGGTGCGTTTGAGCTGGAATAACCCCAGTGCACAGGTGAAAAGAGCCTCTGTTGATACTCAATCTGGTATCAGCAGAGGCCCTTTTCGCTGCTCCGGCGACTTCAAAATAAGCGTCAAAATCGGCACTTATCTGCACTCTGAAGCCGAATCTTTGCAAGGAGTATCATCGTAAGCGGCAGTCCGCCTGCGTTGCTTACAGCGAAGAAATTCCTTGATTTTTAACCTTTATCACGGCATATTTTTCTGTGTTCTGTCTACCGTCCGTGTAGACAGATGCGAAAAGCAAGATTCCCGTTCTGGGCGATTCTGAGAGCCGAGCATGATGCGCTATTCGAATCGACACACTTGCCGTTTTGTTAAACCATGGGATTATGTTCTAATCCGTAAGACCCTTTCCGAAACCGTGTTCTGTGTTTACGGTTTCGCGGCACACGATTTCGTGTAATTGGTTTTCCGGACCGAAAAATATTTTGCGGATTTCATTTGCCTTTATCCAAGCGCCCTGTTTTTCAGGTCTGTAAATGAAAAAATGCTTCCAAGCTAAAGGGGTA